>CACHYW010000048.1 GCA_902584215.1 uncultured Pelagibacteraceae bacterium | reverse complement strand
TAAATGGAGTTCATTACTATAATGATGGGGACTGGGTAGAAAGTTGCTCCTTTATGATAGAAAATTTTGATGGATCAATGGAAATTCTTTTCTGGAAAGATATCGCTGAAAAGTATGAAATTATCAACAAACATAAGGACTCCGTAAAGGTATTAAGTTAATTGAAAATACTCATCGCATCAGACGCATGGCTCCCTCAAATAAATGGTGTTGTTAGAACTTATCAAACACTTGGTGATGAACTTACAAGTCAAGGACATGAGGTTAGGTACATAACTCCAGATAAATTTATTACAATTCCACTGATTATTTATCCTGAAATAAAACTTGCGATTAATCATTGGTTCAAAATTGGCGTGATCATTGAGAAGTTTAAGCCTGACTTTATACACGTTGCTACAGAGGGACCTATTGGCTTAGCGGTTAGGAATTATTGTTCAAAGAATAATTATGCTTTTACAACCTCGTATTGTACAAAATTTCCTGAATATATAAACACGATGGCTAAGATACCTGTATCTTTTACATATAAAATTTTGAAATGGTTTCACAAAAATTCTAGCGCAGTAATGGTATCCTCTAATTCAATTATAGATGAACTTAATTCACATGGAATTAAAAGGACAGTTAAATGGTCCAGGGGCGTTGATATAAAAGCTTTTAATCCGAAGAACAAGATTGATCTCAATTTAGAAAAACCAATTTATTTATATGTAGGAAGAATATCTAAGGAAAAATCATTAGAAGATTTTCTTAAATTAAATTTAAAAGGCACAAAACTACTTGTAGGTGATGGACCCTCTAAGAAAAAATTAAAAAAAAAATATACTGATGCAGTTTTTGTAGGAGCGAAGAAAGGAAATGAACTGGCCCAGTGCTATGCATCTTCAGATATCTTTGTATTTCCAAGTAAAACAGATACGTTTGGAATGGTCATGATCGAGGCTCTCGCCAGTGGACTTCCTGTGGCCGCATATCCTGTTCCAGGTCCAATTGATGTTTTTGATAATTTTAAACATAATTGTCTTGATCATAATTTAATTAATTCAATTGATAAGGCGAGAAAAGTGAGTCGTACAGATTGTATAAATTATAGTAAAAAGTTTGATTGGCAGGAGGTTTCTAAGCTGTTTTTGTCACATCAAACTGTATCACGCGTTGCAAAATAACAACACTTCGAAAAAAAATTTTTTTATACAGTATTTATCTTAATAAATTTTAAATAAAAAATAATAATTGGATAAAATCAACCTCCGATAACGATGTATTAATAAAAATTCAAAATAGCATAATTGATTACGCTGCATCAATATAATCTATAATAGTCTAGGTCGAACAAAATCTGTAACTTTAAATGAATTATATTTTAATTCACTCCAATCTTTTAAATCAGATTTGAGTATTGCAAGACTTCCTGTAGGAAATTTATTTTTAATATTTAAATATTTCTCATCTTTGGTGGGTACACTTAAATCCATTGTTAAATTTCGAATTGTGGGCTCATGATTAACGATTAAAATATTTGAATAATTATTTTCAGTGTTTTTGATTAAGTCAAAAAGGTAGATTTCGTCACATAAATACAATTTATTGCTAAAAACAACCTTCGAAGTTGCCTTTAGTATTTTTCCAAGAACTAAATTAAATGTATCAACAGTTCTTCTTGCAGATGAAACATAGGAAATATCAGGTATTATTTTTTTTTGTGAAAGAAATGTTTCAATTTTATTACAATTGTTTTTTCCTCTTTTTGAAAGAGGTCTCTCAAAATCAGTTAAACTAGGATCATCCCAACTTGATTTAGCGTGTCTCAATAGATATAAATGCTTCATCACTCTAATAATGATAAGAAAAAATACAAATTCAGACAATAAGTTCTTAAACAGAGAATTATCATGGCTTCTTTTTAACCAAAGAGTTTTAGATGAGGCTAATGATGCTAAAGTGCCGTTAATCGAAAGAGTTAATTTTCTCTCAATTTCTGCAAGTAATCTGGACGAATTTTATATGGTAAGAATACCAAGTCTTTTGGATGAAATAGAAAATAATCCAAACAAAATAAGCCATGACGGCA
>CACHYW010000047.1 GCA_902584215.1 uncultured Pelagibacteraceae bacterium | reverse complement strand
ACACAATATGGAGGCCGAGCAAGGATTGCTTGGTGCTATACTGATTAATAATGAAATATTTTACGATATAACTGAAATAGTAAATTCTGATCATTTCCATGAACCGGTTCATCGGATTATATTTGAAGTAATGAATAAAATGATTTCTAAAGGTCAAATTGCATCGCCAATTACTTTGCAGAGTTATTTTGAAATTGAAAAAAATCTAGAAGAAATAGGTGGATCAAATTATCTATTTAGACTGGCGAATTCAGCGGTTTCTTTGGAATATGCAAAAAGCTATGCACAAATAATTTATGATATGGCTGTAAGAAGAGGGCTTTATGAGCTTGGAGGCAAAGTCCAACATGATGCTATTGAAAGTGATATGGATGTAAAACCCGGAGATCTCATAGAAGATGCAGAAAAAGACCTTTATCAAATATCAGAAAAAGGAACTACCAAAAATAAGGTTCAATCTTTTAGAAGTTCAGTCGAAGAGGCTATAGAGCTTACGACAAAAGCATTTAAGAAAGATACAAGTGTAATTGGTTTATCCTCAGGATTTAGGGATCTTGATGCTAAATTAGGAGGATTTCATTCTTCTGATTTAATCATAATTGCCGGAAGGCCGTCTATGGGAAAAACAGCACTTGCAACGAATATGGCATTTAATATTGCAAAAGAGGCTCATAATAACAATGATATGGACTCAAGTGTTTTATTTTTTTCACTTGAAATGTCATCAGAGCAACTAGCTAGAAGAATTTTATCAGAAGAAGCAAGAATAAGTTCAAATGATATGAGAAAAGGTGATTTATCAGAAAATGATCTAGATAACTTAGTATCTGTATCAAAAAAGATATTAGAGATACCTTTATTTATTGATGATACACCCGCAATAAATATTGGAACGCTTGCGTCAAGAGCAAGAAGACTCAAGCGTAAGCATGGACTAGGTGCAATTGTGATTGATTATTTACAGTTATTGAGGCCAAGCAAAACATCAAGAAATGAGTCTCGAGTTCTTGAACTTTCAGAAATAACTCAAGGCCTTAAAGCTTTAGCAAAAGAAATGAATATTCCTGTGATAGCATTATCACAATTATCTAGACAGGTTGAGCAAAGAGAAGATAAGAAGCCCTTATTATCAGATCTAAGAGAGTCAGGTTCTATCGAGCAAGACTCCGATGTAGTTATGTTTATTTATAGGGAAGAATACTATTTGGAAAAAAGTGAACCTGCTCTCGGTACAGCAGATTATATTGAATGGCAGCAAAAAATGGATGAAATCCATGGTCAGGCCGAACTCCTGATATCAAAACAAAGACATGGACCAACAGGAAATATAAGACTAAGCTTTGAAAGTAAGTTTACAAAGTTTGGGAACTTTATTAGCAAAGATCACTCAAACAATTATGAGTAAAGTCTTTCAAAATGAAGAATGTTGATCAAAATACTTTTTTAGACATTGACTTAAAGTCACTTGGCGACAATTACTTAAAAATTAAAAAAAAAGTAAACAAAAACTGTATAGTTGCAGCAACTGTGAAATCAAATGCATATGGTCTTGGAGTTAAGAAAGTGCTGCCTGTGCTAATTAGATCAAAATGTAAACATTTCTTTGTAGCTTCCACCGATGAAGCTGTGGAAATTAGAAAAATAAATAAGAAAGTAGAAGTATTTATTTTAAATGGTTTAGTTTTAGAAGACTTAAATATACTAAGTAAATACAAATTAATACCTGTAATCAATAATTTGAAACAACTTAAGAAAATAGAGGACTATCAAAGTAAATTTAAAAAAAAACTCAAGATTGCAATTCATTTTGATACAGGCATGTCGCGACTTGGTTTAGATAAAAATGAAACTGCTAAACTAATTAAAAACCAATCAAAGTTAGTTAAAAATTCTGATCTAGTTCTAATAATGAGCCATTTAGCTTGTGCTGATGATCCAAAAAGCAAAAAAAATCAAACTCAATTAAAGGAATTTGATAAGATAAGAATCCACTTTCCAGATTGTCTACACAGCATATCGAACTCTGGAGGGGTGTTGCTAGGAAGAAAATATAATCTTAATATGGTTAGACCAGGAATATCTATTTATGGGGGAAACTGTCAAATCAGAGAGGGAAAATATTACAAAAATGTAGTCTCTTTAAAGAGTAAATTAATTCAAACAAGGAAAATAAATAAAGGGGATACTGTAGGCTATGGAGCTACATTTAAAGCAAAGAAGAATATGAAAGTTGGAACTTTTGCTATTGGTTATGGCGATGGATTCAGCAGACTCTTTTCTAATAATTGTAAAATTTATTTAAATAATAAACGAATTAACTTAATTGGCAGAGTCTCAATGGACTTGGTAACAGTTGATTTGTCAGAATTTATAAATTTAAAAGAAATATCTAATAAAGAATTTGAATTTATTGGGGAT
>CACHYW010000046.1 GCA_902584215.1 uncultured Pelagibacteraceae bacterium | reverse complement strand
ACCACCATACTTCTTAATTCCCAATCTACGACCTGCAGAATCTCTTCCATTTCTCGACGAACCACCAGCTTTTTTAGTAGCCATTCTTATTCACCCTTTTTCTTTGTTGTCTTTTTCTTTGCCACTGCCTTTTTTTTCACAGCGACATCTTCACCTTTAATTTTCTCTTTTGCAGAAGCTTTCTTGGTTGTTTTCACTGCAGCAAATCCTGGTATATCCAATGAATTAACTCTTAAGAAAGTAATATCCTGCCTATGTCCATTAAGTCTTCTGTAGTTTTTTCTTCTCTTTTTCTTAAATACTAATATTTTTCTATCACGATCTTGCTTTACTATCTCAGCGCTAATTTTGGCTCCATCAATTTGAGGAGAACCAACAGAAAATTGATCGCCATTGCAAGCAAACAATACCTCATTTATTGTAATTTTGTCACCATCTTTGCCTTCAAGCTTGTTAACTGTTAGAACGGTGTCCTGGCTTACTTTATATTGTTTCCCACCAGTTGAAATTATTGCAAACATAATAATTTTGATTTTTTGATATTTAAGTCTGGCTGAATATATACCCCACTTTTCTGCTGTCAATAGCCATAATTTTGTTAAAAAAACTTAAAATCAATGGTTTTTAAGCATAAAATATACGTATATATATCTTGCTAGTTTAATTTTAATTAATTTATCCGATTATGGTATTTTTGGTAAAACCATTTAAGGCATATAGGCCATTGAGGCGACGTTTGGAAGAGGTGGTCTTGCCAACATTTGATAATCTAACAGAAAAGCAGTTAAAAAAAATATTAAATCAATCAGAGTACAATTTCCTTAATGTTGTAAGTCCCAAAGCATTTTATCCAAACATATCTAAAAAAAATTCCAAAAAGCATGCCTTTGATCATTTGGATGCAATGATTAAAAATAAAATTATTATCCAGGAAAAAAGTGAATCTTTTTACGTATACTGTCTAAATAAATATGATAAAAGTCAGTTCGGCATAGTAGCATCAATTGAATTTGATAGAAGAAATAAAAGAATTTTAAAACACGAGGCAATTTATAAGGCTCGTTCAAATTCTATATTAGAGACAATAGAGCACACTAAGATGCAAATTGGCCCTGTCTATCTCTCATATAAAGATAAAATTAATATGAATTTGATTTTTTCAAAATATAAAATTCAAAAACCACTTTATAAATACAAGTCTGCTGGCGGCACAACTCGCTCATTATGGAAAGTTGATAATACTAAAGATATTAATTTAATAGCAAAAAAATTATCTAGCATAAAACAATATTATATCGCTGATGGGCATCATCGATTTGATGCAATTGAAACCCTTGACAAAAAAATTAATGCTGGTTCGAGTAAAAAAAAGAGGATAAATCTTTTAACAGCAATTTTTGATGAGCAGTCAGTTAATATTCTAAGTTTTCATCGATTAGCAAAGTTTAATAAATTTAATTCGAAAAAGTTTATAGACTCATTAAATAAAAGATTCATGATCTCAAAAAAATCTAGGTTTCAAAACCCTGTTAAACCTGGAGATCTGATGATATATTTGAACAAATCTTGGTATAGTGTTTCGCTTAGATCAGATCCTAAAATATATTCTAAATATGAGACTGATGTAGATATAGTTGAAAAAATAATTATAAAAAATATCGCTAATAAAAATCAGAACAATACCCTTATCTCCGTTATTAATCTGCCCGGCCTCAGCGTTCATAAAAAATTAATGAAAGAGGTAGACTCAAGAAGGGCTGATATTGGATTTTTCATTTGCCCAATGCCGATGAAAAAGATAATGTCCATAGCGGATAGAGGTAAGACAGTGCCTAAAAAATCTACTTACTTTGATCCTAAGCCAGCAGATGGCTTGGTAAATTTATTAATGGATATATAAAATGGAAAAACCAACATCAAAACCGCATTACCCCTACTTTTCTTCTGGACCTTGTGCTAAGCCCCCTGGATGGTCATTAGAAAAGTTAAAAGATGCAGCGTTATCAAGATCACATCGTTCAGGTGCAGCAGTTAAAAAATTACAAGAGGTCATTAATAAATCAAGAGAAATACTTCAAATACCTGACGATTACTTAATAGGAATTGTACCTGCTTCGGATACAGGTGCGGTAGAGATGGCTATGTGGTGTATGTTGGGTCAGAGAGGTGTTGAGGTATATTCTTGGGAAAACTTTGGACATGACTGGAATATTGATGCAGGTGAACAACTGCCTCTTGATAATAAAATTCTAGTTAAAGCTGACTATGGAGATATACCTGACTTTTCAAAAAGTAATCCTGACAATGATATTGTATTCACATGGAATGGAACCACTGCAGGAGTAAGGATTAAAAATACTGATTGGATAAGTGACGATCGTAAGGGATTAACTATTTGCGACGCCACCTCTGCAGTATTTTCAATGGAAATGGATTGGCCAAAACTTGATGTAGTTACATATTCATGGCAAAAAGTTCTAGGCAGTGAAGCTGCTCATGGAATGTTAATTTTATCACCAAGGGCCGTAGAGCGGCTTGAAAGCTTTACACCACCATGGCCAATTCCAAAAGTATTTAGGTTGGCGCAAAATCAAAAATTAATATCGGGAATTTTTTCTGGCACCACAATTAATACACCCTCAATGATAAGTGTAGAGGATGTTTTAAACTCTCTAAATTGGTCCAAAGAAATTGGTGG
>CACHYW010000045.1 GCA_902584215.1 uncultured Pelagibacteraceae bacterium | reverse complement strand
GATATATTCTACAATATTTAGACTTAAATCACATAAAAAAAGGAAGGCCAAATTAATGACCTTCCTTTCTTAACTTAAAGTAATCTTACTTATAAATTAAAGCAAATTATCTTGCTGGCGGTGCGTATAGTACTCCACCATTTTTATAAGAAGCGTTTGGTGAACCTGCTCTTGCAAGACCCACAGGAGTGTTTTCTCCAACGTGTTTCTCGTAAACATCACCATAGTTACCAACTTTTGTGACAATGTCATAAGACCAGCTGTCACCCAAGTTTAGGCCAGCGCCAGTTCCACCTTCTTTACCACATAGTCTTGCAACTACTGGGTTAGAAGTCATAGCGCAAGTTGTTTTTGCATTTGATTGAGTTAAACCAAACTCTTCTGCTTCAATCATTGCATTAAGTGACCATCTTACAACATCTGCCCAGTCACCATCACCTTCTCTAACAACAGGACCTAAAGGTTCTTTAGAGATTGTTTCAGGAAGAACAACATGTGCATCAGGATCAGCAAGCTTTGTTCTTTGTGCAGCTAGACCAGATTTATCAGTTGTGTAAGTATCACATCTACCTTCGTCATAAGCATTTACAACTTCGTCTGCTTTTTCAAAAACAACTGGCTCATAAGCCATACTGTTTGCTCTGAAGAAGTCAGCCATGTTTAGCTCTGTAGTTGTACCAAGGTTAGTACAAACACTTGCACCATCTAATTCCATAGCACTTGTAATACCAGAGTCTTTTCTAACCATGAAACCTTGTCCATCATAGAAATTAACACCAGCAAATTCTAAACCAATCTGAGCGTCACGTGATAACGTCCAAGTCGTGTTTCTTGATAGCACATCAATTTCACCAGCTTGAAGAGCAGTAAATCTCTCCTTAGCAGTCAGAGGTACATATTTTACTTTATCTGGGTTTCCAAAAACCGCCGCTGAAACCGCACGACATACGTCTACATCAATACCACTCCAGTTACCATTTTCGTCTGGGTTTGAAAAACCAGGAACTCCCTGACTCACGCCACAGTTGAAAAATCCTTGATCTTTAACAGTATCAAGAGTGCCTGCATATGCAGCCGGCACCATCAATACTGAACAAACTAAACCAAGAATTGTATTTTTTATATTATTCATAAATGATTAATCCTTTTTTTTTAATTAATTAATTAAACTTATGTATAAATTATAAGCATAGATCAAGCAGGAATCTAAGCAAAAAAAACCTTCAATTGATTAAATAATACATCTTCTATATGTAGTGTATAATTCTCACTGAGACACAATTTGTCGTGCTGATGTAATTCTAATGTCTACTTCTTTCATATCTTTTTTCACTAAAGATTGAGCCAATGCATACTCTTCTTCTGTAAGCTGGTTAATTAAATCATCAATGCCTTCTACTCCAGCCCCACACAAAGACGCAATGTTGCACTGCAAATACCATCGTACTGATTGTACGAGATCTTTTTTTACACCATCACCAAACTCGTACATGTTAGCTATATTATATTGTGCTTCAGGAACACCTCGCTCCGCAGCGTACAAATAATATTGAAAAGCTTTCTTATAATTAGGCCAAAAAACCCAATGATCATCATAGTACTCGCCAATTGCATATGCCGCTCGGGGGTCTTGTTCATTTTCATATAACTGCAAAAATATTTCATACGCTTTTTTATAGTTTGATGTGTAATCGTTATAATCAAATGTGCCATTTTCTTTGTCAAAAACATTTTCTTCTGTCTCATAACCACCTAAACAAAAATCTTGAATTTTGCATAGTCTGTGAGTAGTTGCATCATTATAAAGCAATGCCAGTATATAATTAGCATCATTGTTTCCTGATGCTACTTGGTCTTGCAAAAGAAGAATTGCCTCTTCCTTATTGCCTTGCATAAACAGGTCATAAAAATTGTCTGACGCATAAGTTTTTGGGATAAGTAGTATAGAAAATAAATATATATAAATTATTTTTCTCATAACTTTTTTATGGCGCGCCCGAGAGGATTCGAACCTCTGACCCACAGCTTAGAAGGCTGTTGCTCTATCCAGCTGAGCTACGGGCGCTTATTTAAAATTATCTGCGTATGATTTACTTATAACTTTCCTCGCAGAGGATTCAAGAACTTCATAATCTAAATTATTGGACTCAGCATAGTAAATAGCATCTTCTTTTGTCTTAAAATTTAATTGAATTTGAGATGAAGTATTGCTTCCTCCATTCCAACCCATCATCGTATCTCTTACTTGATTTTTTTTATCTGTGATTTTCAAAACCCATTTTTTAAATTTTGATCTCCCAGACTGCATTGCGGTTTTCGAAGGCTTATAAATCTTTGCCTTCATCTCCTAACCTTCTGCACCATCGAGCTTGAGAAGGTCGCTGTATAAATCTGTACGTCTGTCTCTAAATACTCCCCAAACATTTCGCAAGTTTTCTGCTTCATCGAGATTTACTTTACCTATCAATACTTCTTCTTTGTCTCTACCCGCCTCAGCAATTTTATCTCCTACATGATTAGTAATAAATGATCTTCCATAGAAGTAATTTGATATTTCTTCACCTTGCTCTGTTCCAATTCTATTAGATGCAACTACAGGGATTTGATTTGCCGCAGAATGGCCAATCATTGCTCTTTGCCACATATCTGAACTGTCAAAACCATCATCTTCTGGTTCACCACCTATTGCTGTTGGATAGAGAAGAACTTCTGCCCCCTTCAAAACCATTACTCTGGCAACTTCCGGGAACCATTGGTCCCAACAAATTCCAATACCTATCTTGGCATAAGCTGTATCCCATACTTTGAAACCTGTATCTCCAGGATTAAAATAAAATTTTTCCTGATATCCTGGTCCATCTGGTATATGAGATTTTCTATATTTTCCTAATATATTGCCATCTGCATCGATGACTGCAATTGCGTTATAGTGAGCTCT
>CACHYW010000044.1 GCA_902584215.1 uncultured Pelagibacteraceae bacterium | reverse complement strand
TCCTCGGTCTACTGCTCCTTTCAAGATTGATACCATTTGATAAGCGTTAACTTCATCAAAAATAGTCTCAGAATTATTGATTATTTTTGGCTCTGGTTTTTCTTCTATATATGGTTGATTACAATTATCACATATAACGTGATCGGGAATAAAAATATTTTTGCCTCTTCTGTCTTGTATTCTATCAATTAAACTCGCCTCAACCCTTCTACCACCGTTAGCGAAAGAGGCATAAGCTGATGTAAGTTTAATGAGTGATGTCTCACCTGCACCAAGCGCCATAGACAGTACTGGAGGCATATTAGATATTATATTAGCTCGATCTGCTAGCTCGCTAATACGACCCATTCCAAGATACTGCGCGATTCGAATTGTCATCAAGTTTCTAGAGTTTTCAATTCCCTTTCTTAATGTCGAAGGGCCATAAAACTTCTTGCCGTAGTTCTCTGGTTTCCATTTGCCAAGATCTTTACCCTGGTCTAAAACGAAAGGAGCATCAAGTATTAAACTATTTGGCTGTAATCCATTTTCTAATGCTGACATATATACAAATGGTTTAAATGATGATCCAGGTTGTCTTTTTGCTTGATAGACGCGATTAAAATTACTTTCATTAAAATCAAAACCGCCGGATAGAGCAAAAACTCTTCCTGTATAAGGATCCATAACAACAATAGCTCCATTAATTTTTGGAGTCTGCTCTAAATTATATGAGTCTCCTCCTCTGTCACTCGATACATAAATAATATCATTAATATTAAATGCGTCACTTGCCTTAAATATTTCAGGTCCTAAGTAACCTTTTCCTAAACTTTTTCTAGCCCAGAAATAATTTGATAAGTACCCTTGATGAATACTTTTGCCTTCCAAAACTTCTATGATTACTTTTTCTTTTCCTTTCGTTTTGTCAAATTTTAGAATTTTTGCTACATGAAAATTATAGGGTTGCTTGATATTGATGTATTCTTTGAACCAATTATTGTTATTGTTATTAGAAATAATTCCTCTATATCCGTTTCTTTTGTCGTATGCTAACAAGCCAGATTTAAGAGACAGGTCTGCAAGTTTTTGAGTGTCAGTATCAAGAGAAGATCTGACTGATAGTCCCCCTCCATATAAAGAGTCCTCACCATAAATCTTAATTATTTGTTTTCTTACTTCCTCTAAATAATAATCGGATGAATAGATTTCTTCATTTTTATTAGTTACTATATTAATTGGCTTTTTAATGTAAATGTCATATTCATTTCTATTTATATAATTATTTGCATACATTCTTTTTAACACCCAATTTCTTCTATTTAATGATATTTCATAATTCTTTATTGGATTATATCTACTCGGTGCTTTTGGAAGAGCTGCTAAAAAAGAAACCTCGGATAAATCAAGTTCATCTAGCGTTTTATTGAAATATTTATTTGATGCTGCAGCAACACCATAAGTTCCTGATCCTAAATAAATTTGATTTAAATATAACTCTAATATTCTTGATTTTGATAAAGTAGCGTCAATTTTAATTGCTATTAAAGCTTCTTTTACTTTTCTGCTAATTGTTAGTTCATTACTTAAAAGAAAATTTTTTGCAACTTGTTGAGTAATTGTTGATGCACCCTCAGGTCTTCTATCAGAGAAAATATAATACGTATTTTTTATAATAGCTCTCAATATTCCTAAAGGATCTATACCGTAATGATTATAAAAATTTTTATCCTCTGCTGAGATAAAGGCATTTTTTAGTTCTTTTGGAATATTATCAATAGGAATAAAAATTCTATATTCTTTAGAAAATTCCTTTACCAGTTCACCATTAGAAGCATGTATCCTTGTCATTACATCTGGCTTATAATTTTTAAGTATCGAATCATCTGGCAGCTGATATATAAAAAATATAAGTGAAAAGAAAATTGATAATATTAGGACTAAAAATCCGTAAAGCAGATATTTTATATATGGCAGTAAGTGATTCATTTTATTTATACTTGAAACATTATAATTATGTCATTCATTTGACTATTTAGCCAAATATGAAAAAATGTTGCGAAAATATAACTAAAAAAAAAATATTGATTTTTATAGTTAGGAAATATAACAATAAATCATATACTTACATATTTATAATGTCACACACAAAAATAATAATAAAAAATTATTCACGACTATTTGACGTAGTCATTACATTGAAAGGTTTCTATAAATGTCCCAAAAATTACTTATTGACGGCTCCAGAGAGAGTCAAACGCAAGTTGCGTTATTGTCAGATAGTGGTCTTGATGATTTTGAATTTGAGTCCACATCTAAAAAAAACTTAAAGGGAAACATATATCTTGGTAAAGTATCTAGAATTGAAGCTTCATTGCAAGCAGCATTTATTGATATAGGTTCTGAAAAAAATGGATTTCTAGCATTTGGAGAAATACACCCTAATTATTTTCAAATTCCAGTTGCTGACAGAGAGGCCTTAATTGAAGCAGAGGCAAATGTCGAACTAGAACACAATGTTGAGGATAATATAGTTGAAAATAGTTCAGTAACTCAAGAAGACACTCATGAAAGCTTAGCAATAAAAAAAGAGGATAATGTAGACGATTTTGAAAATAATGAAAAAATTATAAAAAATAAAAAAAATAAATTTAGTACCAATCTAAAAAGAAAACTTTATCGATCCTACAGAATTCAAGAAGTGATAAAAACAGGACAATTAATTCTTATACAAGTTGTAAAAGAAGAGAGGGGAAATAAAGGAGCCGCATTAACTTCTTATATTTCTTTAGCAGGAAAATACACAGTTCTAATGCCAAACTCTACAAAAACTAAAGGCATCTCTAGAAAAATCTCTACTCTAGATGATAGAAATAAATTAAAGCAAATAATAGATGACTTAAATGTACCATCTGAGATGGGTCTTATTATTCGGACTGCGGGATTAAATAAAACAAAGAATGAAATTAAAAAAGATTATTTAACCCTTAATAAACTATGGGTGGAAATAGTTACTGAAACAAAGAAAGCAATTGCGCCAGCTTTAATACATGAAGAGGGAAACTTACTAAGAAGAGTGCTTAGAGATGTTTATACTAAAGAAATGAAAGATATTCTTGTAGAAGGTAAAGACGCCTACCAAGAAACTAAAAAATATATGTCTCAAGTCCTTCCTTCATGCACTAAATTTGTAAAACAATATAAGAATAAGGAGCCAATTTTTGCAAAATATAAAGTTGAAAATGAAATAATCAAAATGTTTAACCCTGAAGTAAAATTAAAATCAGGTGGTTACTTAGTAATTAATCCAACTGAGGCACTGGTTGCAATAGATGTTAATTCTGGTGGG
>CACHYW010000043.1 GCA_902584215.1 uncultured Pelagibacteraceae bacterium | reverse complement strand
GGCTCAAAGCATTTGATCGAACTTTCAAAACTACCCAACAAAAATACAAGAGCTGTAATGTTATTTCTCATTCAAAGGGATGATTGCAAAAAATTTCAAATCGCGCGTGATATTGATCAGGCATACTATGACAACTTTAAAAAAGTCATAAAAAAAGGAGTAGAAATAATATGTTATAACTGTTCTTTTGAAAGTGACAAAATTCGTGTAAATAAAAAAATAAAACTCATTAATGAATAATACATTGCATAATAATAAAGACTTTGAAGGCATGCGAAAAGCTGGCAATTTAGCTGCATCCACTCTTGATCTTTTAGTCGATCATGTAAAGCCTGGAGTGTCGACAGACGAACTTGATTACTTCGCTTTCGAGTTCATTACAAAAAATGGTGGCTTGATTGCTCCCTTATTTTATAAGGGCTTTCCAAAATCTATTTGTACATCAATTAACCATGTCATTTGTCATGGAATTCCATCTTCTAGAATATTAGAAGAAGGAGATATCGTGAACATAGATGTAACTGTTATCGTTGATGGTTGGCATGGAGATACCAGTCGGATGTTTCCGGTAGGTAAAATAAATGCGAAAGCACAGAAATTAATTGATTGCACTTTTGAGTCAATGCATGAGGGGATTAAAGCAGCAAGCCCAAAATCCCGTCTTGGTGATATTGGTTATGCAATTCAGAGTTATGCTGAAAAACAGAATTATAGCGTCGTGAGAGATTTTTGTGGGCATGGACTCGGTAAAGTATTTCATGAATTTCCAAATATATTGCACTACGGCAAAGAAAATACAGGTGATCAAATTGAAGAAGGCATGTTCTTTACTGTTGAACCCATGATTAATGTTGGCAACTACGATGTAAGAATGCTGAAGGATGGATGGACAGCTGTAACAAAAGATAAGAGTTTATCTGCTCAATTTGAGCATAGTATTGGCATAACCAAAGAGGGATTTGAAATTTTTACTAAATCTCCCGCAGGGCTTGATAAACCATAAATTAAAGATTAAAAAAGTATTTATATGATCCCTCGATATTCAAGAGCTCCCATGACTGATATCTGGAGTTCTAAATCAAGATTTGAAATTTGGCTCGATATTGAACTGTATGCTTGTGAAGCTATGGAAAAATTGGGAACTGTTCCAAAGGGTACAAGTAAAAAAGTTAAGTCAAAAGCTAAAATAAATGAGAAGAGAATTGATACTATTGAAAAGAAAGTCAAACACGATGTGATAGCATTTCTTACATCAATATCAGAATATGCTGGTCCTCCTGCACGATTTCTTCATCAAGGCTTAACTTCATCAGATATTTTAGATACAGCATTCAATATACAACTCATGCAGTCATCTAAAATTATTGAAAAAGAAATGGCTCAGCTTCTCAAATCACTCAAAAAAATAGCTCTTAAATATAAAAATACGCCTTGTATAGGAAGAAGCCATGGTATTCATGCGGAACCAACAACCTTTGGTGTAAAAATGGCAAACTTCTATGCAGAGTTTGAGCGAAATCACGCGCGTTTTAAAAAGGCGACAGAAGAAATATCCGTGTGCGCAATTTCAGGTGCTGTAGGCAATTATGCCAACATAGATCCTCGCGTTGAACAGTTTGTTGCAAAAAAATTAGGCATGAAAGCTGAAACTATATCTACTCAAGTTATCCCACGTGACAGACATGCTGTTTATTTTAGTACTCTTGGAATTATTGCCAGCTCAATTGAGCGCCTTGCTACAGAAATCAGACATTTACAAAGAACAGAGGTTCTTGAAGTTGAAGAATTTTTTTCAAAAGGACAAAAAGGTTCTTCGGCCATGCCACATAAAAGAAATCCTGTACTAACTGAAAACTTAACTGGCCTTTCAAGGTTAATTCGTGGGTACACAATACCTGCTTTAGAGAATGTTTCTTTATGGCATGAAAGAGATATCTCGCACTCAAGTGTAGAAAGAATAATGGCTCCTGATGCCAACATCATCATTGATTTTGCACTAGCACGTTTGAATAATGTAATCGCAAACCTTGTTGTTTATCCTAAAAATATGAAAACTAATTTAGATAGACTTAGAAAACTACCCATGTCGGAGGGTCTTATGCTCGCGATGACTCAAAAAGGATTATCTCGAGAAAAAGCCTATAAAATTGTTCAGCGAAATGCCATGAAAGTATGGAAATCTGATCTAGACTTTGAAACCGTACTGGATACGGATAATGAATTAAAAAAATATTTAAATAAAAAAGAAATATCTAAAATATTAGACCTTAAGCACGCAACAAGAAGAACGGATTATATTTTTAAAAAAGTATTTAAATAATTTATTGCGAATAATAAATAGCTAGTGCAAACAACCCAAATATAAGAATATAACCCCCAACATAATAATGCTGATTTAAACTAGCATCCTGAATTACATTACTATTATTCTTTTTAGGCTTGGGTTTGGAGGTACGCTTCTTTTTTTTCTTTGTAATTTTTGAAGCTGTTCTCTTTTTAACCACTTTCTTTTTTGAAGACTTTTTTGTGGTTGCATATTTAATGTACATGTGGAGTGTAATAATTAGATATTATCTTTACCAATGATCTCTTCTTTTGCCTGAAGTAAAAATTGGTCCATACTCTGTCTAAGTTCATCATCAGTTATGGATATTCCTTTTTCATCAAAATCTTTTCTAACTTTTCTGAAAACATCCATATCTCCATCCTCTTCAAGATCAGATTTGATTACTTCTGCAAAATATTCTTCAACTGCTGGTCCCGATAAACGAAGTTTTTCTGCAGCCCAGACACCAAGATACTTATTTCGTCGAGCCAAAATCTTAAATTCTAACTCTTGATCTCGAGCAAATTTACCCTCAAAACCTTTTTTTCGTTCATCTAGTTTTTTCATTGTTTCTTTATACTTTTAATTAGAATTGATTTGAATTACATTTCTATCATAACAAATTTTTACACTACCTGCAATGACATCATCAAAGACTTTATATGAAGGTAAGGCCAAAAAAATAATTAAAGGCCCGAAAAAAAACACACTTATTCAGATTTTTAAAGATGATGCAACTGCCTATAATAAAAAAAAGCATAAGATATTTAAAGGCAAAGGAGTCATCAATAATAAAATTTCTGAGTACATTATGGAATTTCTAAAAAGTAAAAAGATTCCAACTCATTTTGAAAAAAGATTAAATGATCGAGAACAATTGATAAAAAAATGTCAGATCATTCCTATAGAGTTTGTGGTTAGAAATGTTATTGCTGGTTCTATTGCTAAAAAATTAGGACTTAAAGAAGGAACCAAGTTAAAAAAACCGTTATTAGAGTATTATTACAAAGAAGACAGTTTAGATGATCCAATGATTTCTAGA
>CACHYW010000042.1 GCA_902584215.1 uncultured Pelagibacteraceae bacterium | reverse complement strand
AATGATTTGAAAACATAAGAACTCATATATATTTAAATATTATAATCTTTATTCAATATGACTAATAAATTTTTCGAAAGACATGTTTTTTTCTGCACCAATCAGAGGCCAGATGGTCATGAAAAAGGCTGCTGCGCTTCAAAAAAATCTGTCTTACTCAGGGCCTACATGAAGAAAAAGACAAAAGAAATAGTAACAGATAAAAAAATTAGGATTAATACATCGGGCTGCCTTGATCACTGTGAGTTTGGTCCGACAATGGTTATTTACCCTGACAATATCTGGTATACGTGTAAATCTGAAAGCGATGTTGATCTTGTCATCAATGAACATTTGATCAATGATCGAGTTGTAGACAATCTATTAATAAAAAAATGACAATCTTTGCTTTATCAACCGCAAGTGGAATTGCTGGTCTGGCTGTAGTTCGTGTATCTGGTCATTTGGCGTTAACTGCACTTAAAACAATTTCTCGCAAAAGTCACTTTGATCCCAATGTATTAACAAGGACAAGTTTTTATGACTCCGAAAATGGAAACTTAATCGATCGTGGATTAGCCGTTTACTTCGCTAAGCCAAAAAGTTTCACAGGAGAGGACGTGGTTGAATTTCATATTCATGGTGGAAGAGCAACAGTTGATCTTCTCTTAAAAACTTTATCAGGAATTAATCAGCTGCGACTTGCGGAACCTGGAGAGTTTTCGAAAAGAGCATTTATAAATAATAAGATGGATCTTACAGCCATTGAAGCCATGGGAGATTTAATCAACGCTCAAACAGAACTGCAACACAATCAGGCTTTAAGTCAGATGGACGGCTCATTGAATAAGTTATACCTGTCTTGGAGAAAATCTCTGATTGAACTGGTCGCGTACCTTGAAGCTGATATTGATTTTGCAGAAGAGGATATTCCCGATGATGTTTTAAAAAATATAAATGAAAAAATTGAAAAACTTTTAGTTGAGATGAATGAGCATATCAATCAACGCAATCAAGGAGAGATTTTGCGCGATGGATATCGTGTGGCCATTGTAGGTACGCCGAATGTAGGAAAATCAAGTCTCATAAATTTATTAGCCAACCGCGATGTTGCGATTGTATCTGATAGAGAAGGGACTACGAGAGATGCACTTGAAGTAAGGCTAAATATTGCTGGATTTCCTGTAGTTTTTACAGATACAGCAGGACTGAGGCAGACAAGTGATGAGATTGAAAAAAAGGGAATCGAAATCACACAAAAGAAAATTGATGAAGCAAATCTGGTTATTGAATTATTTGACGATCCAACCAAATTAAATTTTCACGATGAGCGCCTAACTATTTTAAACAAATGTGATCTCCATAATCAGGAAAACAAGAAATATGATAGGGCCATTAATATCTC
Source organism: uncultured Pelagibacteraceae bacterium (assembly GCA_902584215.1). GTDB lineage: Bacteria > Pseudomonadota > Alphaproteobacteria > Pelagibacterales > AG-422-B15 > CACNXQ01. The sequence continues at coordinate 2,047 of CACHYW010000042.1, read as the reverse complement.
TGTTACAACGGGGGTAGGCATTGATCATTTAATCAAAGAAATTTCTGAAAAAGTTTCCAATAATTTTGGAAGCTATTCAGATACTATTCCCACAAAGACAAGGTATATCTTAGGAGTACAAAATTCCATTCAGAGTTTACTCAATGCAAAAACAATTGATTTGAAAAATAATTCTGAGCTCATGGTCGAAGAGTTGAGATTAGCAATTCAGGAAATTGGAAAAATAACAGGTCACGTTGATGTAGAAGAATATCTTGAAGTCATTTTCAAAGATTTTTGCATAGGGAAATAACAAAAATTATTGATTGCAATTAAGCTGAGTTAATTTATTTAACTTAGTCATGTCTAGTTTTGATGTAGTCGTCATAGGTGGTGGTCACGCGGGTTGTGAAGCAGCAACAACGGCTGCACGAGTAGGCGCTAAAACCCTTTTAATTAGCCATAAATTTGAGACTATTGGTGAAATGTCTTGCAATCCAGCCATTGGTGGACTGGGTAAAGGTCACTTAGTTAGAGAAATTGATGCTATAGATGGTATCATGGGAAGAATTGCAGACCTCTCAAGCATTCAATATCGTCTCTTAAACCGTACAAAAGGTCCTGCTGTGCGAGGGCCTCGCGCTCAATCGGATCGGAAATTGTATAAAAAATATATGCAAGAGGAGATCCTTCAAACAGAAAATCTTGAATGTTTATTTAATCCTGTCGAAGATTTAATTTTCGATCAGGATAATCAAATAGCTGGCGTCTTATGCGAAAGTGGAAAAAAGGTCTCAACAAAAAAAGTAATCATTACGACTGGTACATTTTTAAATGGCCTTATTCACTTGGGTGAAAAAACAATACCTGCTGGAAGGCATGGTGATGCTCCATCAATCGGCTTAGCAAAATCTCTATATAAAACAGGCTTTAATATTGGAAGACTAAAGACAGGAACCCCTGCAAGAATTGATAAAAATACTATTGATTTTGATCGGCTTGAAAAACAGGATGCAGATGAAAAGCATTCATATTTTTCATTCTTAACGAACCAAACTTATAACGAGCAACTGCCTTGTCACATCACTCATACGAATGAATCAGTTCATGACATTATTCATAAAAATATAGCAAAATCAGCTATTTACTCGGGTCAAATCAGTGGAACAGGACCTCGATATTGTCCCTCTGTTGAAGATAAAGTTGTAAAGTTTGCGGATAAGTTAAGACATCAGATTTTCCTTGAGCCAGAAGGTTTAGATAGTGATTTGATATATCCAAATGGAATATCAACATCATTACCTGCAGATGTTCAAGACGAATTTATAAGTAAAATCAATGGTTTAGAGAATGCAAAGATTATAAGACATGGTTATGCTATCGAATATGATTTTATTGATCCACAAGAACTTTATCAAACTTTAGAGACCAAAAGAATAAAAGGCCTTTATCTAGCTGGTCAAATTAATGGCACAACTGGATATGAAGAAGCTGCAGCTCAAGGATTGGTTGCAGGCTTAAACGCTTCAATTTCTCTTAAAAATAAAGAACACGTTTTTTCAAGAAATGACTCTTATATTGGAGTGATGATTGATGATTTGACACTTAAAGGAGTGACAGAGCCTTATAGAATGTTCACATCAAGGGCAGAATACCGTTTATTATTAAGAGCCGACAATGCTGATTTGAGACTTACAGAAACCGCTAATACATTAGGACTCGTTTCAAAGAACAGATATGAGCATTTTATCAATAAAAAAACTAAAATGAATGCGTTGTTAAATATTGTTAAAAATCAATATGTTACACCAAATAAAGCTGAAAAAATGGGTGTCAAAATTAATAAAGATGGTAAAAAAAGGTCTGCATTTGATTTATTGGCCTACCCAGATATTGATATCAACACTGTAGGAGATATGTTTGAGATAAATTTAAATGATTTTTCAGAAGAGATATTAGAGCAAGTCTCAATTGAAGCTCACTATAAAGGTTATCTTAAAAAGCAAGAAAGTGAGATCATTTCAATAAATAAAGAAGAAAAAATAAAGATACCTGAAACAATGAACTA
>CACHYW010000041.1 GCA_902584215.1 uncultured Pelagibacteraceae bacterium | reverse complement strand
TTTTTTATTATGTAACGATCAACCTGGGGCATTCTCGCTGCAGGTGTTCCTTCTCTAGGCGAGAATGGAAATATATGCAGAAAGGTTATGTTGCAATCTTCAATTAGATCCACTGTATTTTGAAACATTTCATCACTTTCTGTTGGAAATCCAGCGATTATATCTGCACCAAAGACAACTTCAGATCTCACACTTCTAATTTCATTAACTACCGAAATAGCATCATCTCTCAAGTGTCTCCTTTTCATTCTTTTCAAAATCATATTATCACCAGCTTGTAGCGATAGATGAATATGAGGAAGAATTCTTTTTTCATATTTAATAAGGTTCATTAAATTTTTATCAATTTCCGCGACATCGAGTGAAGATAATCTTAGTCGCTTAAGTTTAGGTATGTAGAAAAGAATGTGAGAGACTAGTGTTGCAAGATTTGGTTTATTTTCTAAATCGTGACCGTAACTTGTTAAATCTACTCCTGTTAACACTATCTCTTTATAGCCTTGATCAAGAAGAGTATTAATTTGATTAACTACATTCTCAGGTTCAACACTTCTAGAGTCACCGCGTCCGTAAGGAATAATACAAAAAGTACATCTGTGGTCACAGCCATTTTGAATTTGAACAAACCCTCTTATTCTATTCTCAACTTTTTTTATAATTGGTGATATAGCTTGACCATGCTCGAATATATCCCCTACTTTATTAATTCTATCATTGCTTTCCTTAATCTCTTTGTAAGTTTTAGACTCTAGTTTTTCCTTATTGCCAATAATTGAATCTATCTCATTCATGGCGACAAACTCATCTTTATGAATTTGAGCTGCGCATCCTGTTAAAATTATTTTATTACCTGGATCGTTTTTTTTGAGCTTTCTAATTTCTGTTTTTAGATCAGCAATAGTTTTATTAGTAACAGCGCAACTATTAATAAAAGTGCGGTCCAGTAAATTATTTTCTTTAGCAAACTTTCTAATAACTTCAGACTCATAAAAATTAAGTCTGCAGCCGTAAGTTTTAACTTCAGGATTTTTCATTAGCTAATTGACCTTTGTTTTTGATATAAAGTATATAAGCTAAGCATTCATACGCTATGTAACTTGCATGATAAATTCCTGGTGTCTTAACAAGCTTATATAGCCATCTATACTTTGGCAGTCTTGACCAAACTATTAAAAAGGCATCTATTCCTTGATATATTTTACCATCTTGCTCCACGTGAAGTCTTCGAATTAATTCCGCAGAAGATTTAGCTGTTTCTTTTTGAGCTTCCTTGTTGTTTGTAACATCAATCCAGCCTAATTTTTCATTAAACTTTTTATAATGATTGATTTCCATTCTGCATACACTGCAAGAATTATTGAAGTAAACTTTTGGTGTTTTTTCTGAATGCTGCTTGTTCATATTGTGTATCGGTCTTTATAATCTAGTTTTGTTGGCCCAGTCATAATTATATTTTTATTATCCAAATAATCTATTTCTAAATCTCCACCTGGCAATGATACTTTAACATTATTATCTGATAAGCCCAATTCTTTACCAGCGACCACAGTTGCGCATGCTGCTGTACCACATGCCAGTGTTCTACCTGCACCTCTTTCCCAAACATTCAATACAATATGATTTCTATCTCTTAATTCAGCAAAGCTAACATTAATTTTCTCTGGAAAAATATTGTCATGCTCGATTATTGGGCCAAAGTCACTAATGTTATATTTTTTAATTTCATCCAAAAAAAATATAGCATGCGGATTACCAAGATTGACAAAAAATGGATTACATACTTTTAATTCGTTGCAAGAGAACTCTATAGTTTTGTGGTCAATATCTTCTGATAAAGGAATTTTATCCCAACTAAATATTGGCTTTCCCATATCAACACTTACGATACTATTAGATTTAGCATGGCAGTATATTTTTCTTTCACTAGTCATAATCTCAATTTCTTTTTTATTACCTTGTTCCATTAAATAATTTGCAACACATCTTGTTCCGTTTCCACAGGCACTAATCTCACTACCATCAGAGTTGTAAAATTTCAAAAGTGGTATGTCACTTATTTCAGAATTTCGAATATATATTAACTGATCGCAGCCTATGCCTTTATCACGATTACATATATGCTGAACTTCAGTTGAGCTGTGATTAAGCTCGTTACTTCTTTGATCTATGATTACAAAATCATTCCCTAAGCCATTCATTTTTATAAATTCAAATTCCGACATATAGCCTTTATATTAGGTAAAACCTAATTTTCCAGAAATAAGTACCAATTCAAACTTGACAAGTTTGAAGACAAATAATAAAAAACAGCTGTTTTCCGCAAGAAAAATATTCCTGCGGTACCTATTAATTTAGGTGTCGACATCAGTCAGCGAGTTTCGCCCACTGATGCGTTACCTGCTGAAAGTGAGTTTTAAATGTTTGAAAGCCTTAGTAATAGGTTTGATGTTATTTTTAAAGGTCTAAAAAAGAGTGGTTCTATTGACGAGAGCTCTTTGGAAGCTGCCCTGCGTGATATTAGGCGAGCGCTCCTGGAAGCTGACGTAGCTTTACCTGTAGCAAAGAGTTTTATAGAAAAAATTAAAAAAGAGTCTATCGGCAAGGAAATACTCAGGTCAATAACTCCAGCTCAAATGATAACTAAAATTGTCAACGATGAACTTATAATGACTCTTGGTTCAGACTCTAGTGAATTGAAAGTAAATGAAAGTGGAAATTCAATTTATCTTTTTGCTGGACTACAAGGTTCCGGTAAAACTACGACAGTTGGGAAAATTGGTAATTATTTAAAAGAAAAGAAAAATAAAAAAGTATTATTAATATCACTTGATACGTCTCGTCCTGCAGCATTTGATCAATTAAAGAAACTGTCAGAACAAATAAATGTTTCAATTCTACCGAAGGTTGAAGATCAGTTGCCATTAGATATTGCAAAGAGAGCTTTGCAATTTGCACAACTTCAAGAAATCGACTGTCTATTATTTGATACATCTGGACGAATAAATATCGATCAGACTCTTATGAATGAATTAAATCAATTAGAAAAAGAAATTAGCCCAACAGAGACATTGTTGGTTCTTGATAGTTTAACTGGACAAGAAGCAGTTAATGTTGCGACTGACTTCTCTAAGACAATTACAGTAACAGGGACAATATTGACAAGGGTAGATGGGGATGCCAGAGGTGGAGCCGCCCTAAGCATGAAATATGCAACTAACTGTCCTATTAAATTTATGGGCATGGGTGAGCAAATGGATGCTATTGAAGTTTTTCATCCTGAACGAATAGCCAATCGTATTCTGGGAATGGGCGACATCGTAACATTAGTTGAAAAAGCATCTGAAACTATTGAAGAAGAAGACGCTGAAAAGATGGCAGAAAAGTTGAAAAAAGGGGAGTTTGACCTTGATGATTTACTTAGTCAAATTAGACAAATGAAAAAAA
>CACHYW010000040.1 GCA_902584215.1 uncultured Pelagibacteraceae bacterium | reverse complement strand
GCCAGCGATGGAAAAGCCAGTTCTACAAGAACTAAGTGTACCATTGGACAATACTCCAAAAGAAATTCTTGAGAGTAAAGCCTCAAAACTATCACCTGCAGTAAGAAAAATTGCAGCAGAAAAAAATATTGATATTACTCAAGTAACTACTGCTCGTTCAGATGGAAGAGTTACAAAGGGTGATATTTTAGCTTCAAATAACAATGTTCAAGAACTTTCAACGAAGCCGCCAATAAGTAAGGATCATGACAGTAAAGAAGAGAGAGTTCCAATGTCTCGACTAAGACAAACTATAGCTAAACGACTTAAAGATGCACAAAATAATGCAGCTATGCTCACAACATTTAATGAAGTTGATATGGGTGAATTGATTAGAACTCGTAATGAGCATAAAGATGCTTTTGAGTCAAAATACGGAATAAAATTAGGATTTATGTCTTTCTTCGTAAAAGCTTGTATCACAGCTCTCAAAGATATTCCTGAGGTTAATGCAGAAGTTGAAAATAATGATGTTATATATAAAAATTTTTACAATATTGGCGTTGCAGTAGGAACTAATCAAGGATTGGTTGTGCCCGTTATCAGAGATGCTGATCAAAAATCAATTGTAGAAATAGAGCAAGAGATTTTTAATTTAGGACAAAAAGCTCGAACTGGTAAATTAAGTATCGATGACATGCAAGGCGGTACATTTACAGTTTCGAATGGTGGCGTTTATGGATCTCTTATGTCTACACCTATTTTAAACCCTCCTCAATCAGGGATACTTGGTATGCACAAGATTGAGGAAAGACCAGTTGCCGTAAATGGTGACATCGTGATAAGGCCAATGATGTACCTTGCTTTGTCTTACGATCATCGTATTGTGGACGGGAAAGGTGCAGTTACTTTTTTGGTAAGGGTCAAAGAAAGTTTAGAAGACCCAAATCGAATCTTACTAGGGGTATAGAATGGAAGAATTTGATATTACGGTTATAGGTAGCGGACCTGCAGGATACGTTTGTGCAATTAGAGCTGCACAGTTAGGTTATAATGTTTGCTGTATTGAAAAAGGTCAGACTCTAGGTGGAACATGTCTTAATATTGGCTGTATTCCATCGAAATCTCTTCTTCACTCCTCACATTTATATGATCAGGCATCGGATCTAAAAAAGTTAGGAATCAATTTTGATAATGTTTCCTTTGACCTGAGTAAAATAATGGAAAAAAAATCAGAAAGTGTTGAATCGCTTACTAAAGGAGTTGAATTCTTATTTAAAAAAAACAAGATCAATCGTAAGTCTGGGTTTGCAAAACTAAAGAACATTAATGAAATAGAAATTCTATCAGGTGAAAAATCAGATACAATAAAATCTGCAAAAATAATTATTGCAACCGGATCTGAGGTATCTAGTCCTGATGGAGTAGTGATCGATGAAAAAGATATTTTATCATCTACTGGAGCATTAAGTCTGGAAAAAGTTCCCAATCACTTAGTTGTTATTGGCGCAGGTTATATAGGCCTGGAAATGGGATCTGTTTGGTCACGACTTGGTTCTAAAGTAACAGTCATTGAATATGCAGATAGAATTCTTCCAGGAATGGATACAGAAGTATCAAATAGTTTTCATAAAATACTCATTAAACAGGGTTTTGACTTTAAACTTTCTACGGCTTTAAGATCAGTAAGCAAAGAAGGTGACTCTTTATCTGTCTCAGTAGAAAACGAGGGACAGACTATGGATATAGACTGTGATAAGGTTCTAATTTCTACAGGCAGAAGACCTTATACCTTTGGATTAAATCTTGAAGAATTGGGAGTTAAATTAAATGATAAAGGTTTTATAATTACTGATAATCATTTTAAAACTTCGATCGATAATATTTATGCAGTAGGTGATTGCAAATTAGGTCCAATGCTAGCCCATAAAGCATCTGAAGAAGGAACTGCAGTTGCAGAGATTATTGATGGGCAGGCAGGACATGTGAATTATAATGCAATTCCATCAGTAATATATACAGCCCCAGAAGTTGCTTCAGTAGGCAAAACAGAAGATGAACTAAAGGCTGCAGGCATTTCCTATAAAGTCGGAAAATTTCCTTTTACTGCAAATGCAAAAGCAAAAGTAATGAATGATACAGGTGGATTCGTAAAGATTTTATCTGACAATAAAACTGATGAGGTATTGGGTGTTCATATAATTGGTGCAGACGCCGGTAACATGATAGGTGAACTTACAGTTGCTATGGAATTCGGAGCATCAGCTGAGGATATAGCAAGAACGTGCCATGCTCATCCAACATTAACCGAGTCGATTAAGGAAGCAGCCCTTAATGTAGAAAATCAAGCTATACATATTTAGTCTCTTTCTGCTTTAAGATTCTTGTAATCAGATACAACCAAACAGCAATTCCAATGTGATAAAAGTGCCAGCTAGTAGAAGGGTCAAATAGCTCCATTCTTCTTAATATTAAGTTTATAATGATGAGTGAAAAAAAAACACCCGAAACAATTCTCATTAAAGCATGCTCTCTTGAAATAAGCACTGAAAAAACAGCACCTATTATTAACCAAGATGCAGCTATCGTAATTATTAAATGTTTTGCCTGGAGAAATATATATAGACTAATGATAATTGCGATTAGAAGAACTAGATAAATGATTTTATTATTAAGAAGATTACTTCTTTTCATTATTTCTATAACAATTAGAGGTATGCCGAATAATAGAGATATTGCAGACAAAAGTTGATGAAAAGATTTTAATTCACTTTGATAATTTATTCCAAATCTTATAGATGCTATTACAGCCGCACAGCTAATCAAAAATACGCCAGCAAAACTATAAAATCGTCTTTCTTTAAAGAATATAGTAAGAGTATAAATACTAATGAGAACGATTAATATTTCAGATAAAGCATAATGCGCTGGAGGCATTAAGTATTTTTTATTACGTTGTAATAATCTTCCTTTATCTCTGTTGATGTTTTTCTTGTTCCATCATGAGACCATCCAGGAGGGCCACAAAGATACATAAATCTATCTTTTATAGTTATGCCACGCATTGTTATATCCTTGAAAATATTTGCATATTCTTCAAACAGGATTCTTATGGGATTTAGTGATGTCATTGGAACTACCAATCCATAGTCACACGGTTCTTTTGGATCTTCTGGAACGAATGTGCCAAACATTCTATCCCAAATCATTAGTGTTCCGGCATAATTTGAATCTAGATATTTTGGATTTCTGGCATGATGAACCCTATGATGTGACGGAGTATTAAATAGATATTCATACCATCTTGGAAGTTTATGTATTGTTTGGGTGTGACACAAATATTGATAATAACCATTTATAAAAACACAAAATAAAACCATTACCGGATCAAAACCAATAATTACCAGTGGTAACTTGAGCATACGTGTTCCTGTGAAATGTTTTGTGAATGGCTGTCTTGCACCTACATCAATTCCCATTCTTTCAGATGAGTGGTGAGTTCGATGTAAACCCCATCCCCATCGCCATCTATGACAAATTCTGTGATGTAAATAAAAAGTTAAATCATCAAGTATAAAACAAAGTACTAAAGCACTTAATGTGAAAGGAAATGTATAAATTTGAAATTCCTTAGCCCAAAATAAAGCGCCAAGTGTAATAAATGCAAATATTCCATTAATAGGGTAACTCAAAGTACCCATTGTTATGTTTAATATCCACTCTTTAAAATCATTTTTTCCTTTTAATTTAAAAAAATAA
>CACHYW010000039.1 GCA_902584215.1 uncultured Pelagibacteraceae bacterium | reverse complement strand
CAAGACCAGGATGAGCGACCATTGCTTTAATTCTTGAATTTTTATTCTTAAATTTTTCATGTAAACATGCTGTAAACGCAGCATTCGCAAATTTAGTCTGAGCATAGCGTTGCCATCGACCAGTTCCAAGTATCATACTACCTCCATCTCCTCCTAGTCTTCCGCCCTTTTTTTCAAGATACTTTTCTATCAATTTTTTGGTTGCAAAACGTGCAACACTTGTATGATTAACTATTCTTGCCTCATTTCTTAATTGTGACGCTTTATTTAATAGTGGCATACATGTCTTAGTAAGAAGGAAATGGGAAAGATGATTTGTTTGCATTTGCACATCAAAACCATCAATAGTTGCTTTATCTTTAAGGGCCATAATACCAGCATTATTGCACAAGACATCGAGGCCATCCGCGCAAATTTCCCTTACTCTTAATGAAGCTGATTTTACTGATTCAAAGCTTTGAAGGTCACAATCAACTTTATGAAGATTTCCATTAGGGCAGCTATCATTTAGCAAAGCATAAGAAGTTTCAGCTCTGTCCGATGGACGATTTAGCAATAACACACGTGCACCAAGCTTAGCAACTGACTCAGCAGCATAAAACCCTAATCCTGAAGTTGTACCTGTTATGGCGACTGATTTATTCTCCATTGATGGAAGCGAATTGAACAAATCATCAAAATACTTGGTTTTTAAGTTAGGTTTAGTGTAAGAATTCTTCATAAATAGATTATTGTAAATTAATTAAGGCTAATAGCAATGTTTGAAAATTATGAGAAAACTTGATCTCCACGGTTTTACTCTTGAAGAGGCTTATCAAGAGTTTTCTGATTTTATTTACAGTGCGTATGAGGATAGTATTTCTAAAGTCGAAATTATTACTGGTAATAGTGGTCAAATAAAAAAAGAATTTCCCCATTGGGCAGAGAATAATCATCAAATCAGATATATTGAAAACAGCTGGCATAAGGGAAGTTTTTTAGTGAAAATTGAGAAGAAATATTGAGTATTGCATTTGTCAAGTTGGCAGTCGTATTTAGGTTCAATTATGTGTTAAGAATACTATAAATATGATGTTGATGGACAACGCGATATTCTTTTTTCATTAATTCCCCTAATTAATAGTTGTCCATCAACCCGTGCTAAAAAAAGTTCCAAGTAAATAAAGATTTTTTTAATTGATGATTATTGTTGTGCAATCATCTGCTTAATTCCAGCAATCGCTTTGGCTGGATTAAGGCCCTTTGGACAGGCTTGAGTACAGTTCATTATGGTGTGGCATCTATAGACTTTAAATGTGTCATCCAGCTCTCTAAGTCTTTCTTTTCTTTCTTCATCACGACTGTCCTGCAGCCACCTATAGGATTGCAGTAAGACGGCTGGTCCTAAATACTTATCACTGTTCCACCAATAACTAGGACAAGATGTAGAACAACAAGCGCATAATATACATTCATACAAGCCATCAAGTTTTTCTCGATCATTTCTTGATTGAATATTTTCAGTATCTGTTGCTTCCTGTTTTTGTTTTATTAGCCATGGCTTTATAGACTTTAGTTGTTTATAAAGATTTTTCAGATTTGTTACTAGGTCTTTGATGACGGGCATATGAGGTAAAGGATAAATTTTAATATCACCTCTCACATCTGATATTGCTTTTGTACATGCAAGTGTATTTGTACCGTCAATATTCATAGCACATGAGCCGCAAATTCCTTCTCTGCAAGACCTTCTAAAAGTTAAAGAAGTATCAACTTCGTTTTTAATTTTCATAACAGCATCTAATACCATAGGACCGCAATCATCGATATCAACTTCATAAGTATCCATTCTAGGATTCTTATCATCCTCAGGAGACCATCTGTAAATTTTAAACTTTTTTATACGTTTGTTTTCAGATTGTAATTTATAATAATCACCCTCAGTGAGTTTTGAGTTATCTGGAAGGTTGAATTGAACCATTAATAAACTCTTGCTTTAGGTTCTATATATTTAACTTCATTTGAAAGGGTATATTCATGAACAGATCTGTACTCCAGCTTACATTTTTCATCGTCAAGCCAGGATAGTGTATGTTTCATCCAGTTTTTATCGTCTCTTTCCTTGAAATCTTCTCTAGCATGCGCACCTCTGCTCTCTTTTCTATTATGAGCAGAATTCATAGTGACCACAGCTTGGGCAATAAGATTTTTATATTCTAAAGACTCTAATAAATCTGTATTCCAAACAAGTGATTTATCTTTTATCTTTAAGTTTTCACTGTCCAGCCAAGTTTCTTCAATGAGCTTTTTTCCTTCTGTCATAATTTCATCATCTCTGAATACCGCACAATGTTTTTGCATAACTTTTTGCATTTGAGATCTCAATTCGGCAGTTGTGACATCTCCGTCAGAATTTCTAGTGGCATCAAACCTTGCTATTACATCATCGATGACTGATTTAGGAATATCTTTATTTTTTTCGCCCTTAGGAACAATATCATTAATTCTGTCTGCAGCAGCTTTTCCAAAAACAACAAGGTCAATTAGAGAATTAGATCCTAGCCTATTTGCGCCATGAACGCTCACACAAGCTGACTCCCCTACAGCCATCAGGCCAGGTACGACTGTTTCGTCGCCCTTGACAAGATTCATAACTTCGCCATGGAAGTTTGTTGGTATTCCACCCATATTATAATGAACTGTGGGTATTATGGGTATTGGATCTTTAGTTACATCCACTCCAGCAAAAACTTTTGCAGACTCTGATATCCCTGGAAGTCTTTCTTCAAGAATATTGGAATCAATGTGGTCTAGATGAAGATACATGTGATCTTTATCTTTTCCAACACCTCTTCCATCAATAATTTCTTTGGTAATAGATCGTGATACTACATCTCTTGAGGCTAGGTCCTTTGCTGATGGAGCGTACCTTTCCATAAACCTTTCTCCTTCACTATTAACGAGGTATCCTCCTTCTCCTCTAGCGCCTTCAGTTATCAAACATCCAACACCATAGATTCCTGTAGGATGAAATTGAACAAATTCCATATCTTGCAGAGGAAGGCCTGCTCTTAACACCATTGCATTTCCGTCTCCTGTACATGTGTGAGCAGATGTAGCGGAGAAATAAACTCTTCCATAACCACCAGATGCTAATACGGTTTGTTTTGAATTAAATACATGTAGCTTACCATCCTCTAAACACCAAGCAACGACACCTCTGCATTCTCCTTTAACCATTAGTAAGTCTAAAACAAAGTACTCAATGTAATAATCTACATCGTGTTTTAATGATTGCCCATAAAGAGTATGAATTATTGCATGGCCAGTTCTGTCTGCTGCAGCACATGTTCTTTGCGCAGTTCCATCACCATAATTTTTTGTCATACCGCCAAAAGCTCGCTGATATATTTTACCGTCTTCTGTTCGACTAAATGGTACTCCATAATTTTCTAACTCTAAAACTGCTTTAGGCGCATTCTTACATAGATACTCGATTGCATCCTGGTCTCCAAGCCAATCTGACCCTTTAACCGTATCGTACATATGCCATCGCCAATCATCTTCTCCCATGTTCCCTAACGCAGCAGAAATTCCACCCTGGGCTGCAACTGTATGACTTCTTGTAGGAAAAACTTTCGAGATACAAGCTGTCTTATATCCATTTTCTACAGCACCAACTGTTGCTCTTAATCCAGAGCCTCCAGCTCCTACAACAACAACGTCGTAATCATGATATTCGATTTCGTAACTCATATTAAAAAATTAAA
>CACHYW010000038.1 GCA_902584215.1 uncultured Pelagibacteraceae bacterium | reverse complement strand
CGACACAGATAATCCAATTCGTTTCATTCCACCTTAAAACATATATTATCAAGCAGCTAATCAATGTAAGGTCAAAATAAATTGAATTGAAAACAATATTTGAGGATATGATAAAAATTAAAATAAAATAAAATATTAAATTGCTTATTCTGAAATCAATCATAAAATTTTATTATTCGGTATTCTGATTAAATTTATAATTTAGTAGTATTATATGTGTTAGCTGACTAGCGTCCTCAGTTAATTCAACCTCAATTCTTTCACCCTTAATTTTTGTGACTTGTCCCACAACTAAATAAGGCGGAAAGATTCCCCCTTTACCTGAAGTTGTAACTAGATCTCCAACATTTATATTTTTGTATTCCCTAACATACTCAATAATTGGATTATTCTGACCCTGTCCAATCATAATACCCTGATGTGCATCATCAGAAATACTTACGGGCAATCTACTGTTAATGTTATTCAGCAGAAGTACTCTCGCAACCTTATTATCTAATGAAGATACCCGTCCCAATATTCCGTTGGGACCTGCAGCTGGCATATCAATAAATAATTTTTCAGTTTCATCAGATTTTATCAAGACTGTTCCTATAAATTTATTAGAAAAATTTGCCACAATTCTTGATGTAATGAAATCGTATTCTTGATCAGCTGTTAGATTTAATAAATCTTCATATTGAGAAATTTTTAGTCTCATAGAAACTACTTCTTGGAAAGACGCTGAATCAGTTAACTGATTTCTATTGTACTCATCAAGTTGATTATAAATTTCTTTTAGATCTACAATAGACTGTATGCCTGAATTTATTAACTTTGAAGGAGTTGATACTATATATGAAATTGAGTATGAAATGCTTGTTGTATATGATCTCAAATTCTTTGCTGATTGTGTTAGTTCGAATCTTCCCAAAAATAGAATTAATGAGATGAAGAAGAGTATAATAGCAAGTATAAAAACCCTACTACTTGGACTAAGTATTTTTTGAACCCTTAAATTTCTTGAAAGCCTCACTTTCAAACCTTTTCATTAGTTAATATGCTGATGACAAAATTGGCTCAAAAGAACTCTCTGATTCTAAGGCCTTTCCACTTCCAAGCGCGACACAAGATAGAGGCTCTTCAGCTATTGTAACAGGTAATCCAGTGGCCTCTCTTATCGCCTCATCCATAGACTCCAATAATGCTCCTCCTCCAGTTAAAACAACACCCATATCAACTAGATCAGCTGCTAATTCAGGTGGAGTATCTTCCAACGCAGACTTCACACCATCAATGATTGTTTGAATCGGTTCAGACAATGCTTCAGAGACTTGACTTTGAGTAAGTTCTATTTCTTTTGGAACTCCAGATGCAAGATCTCTTCCTTTTATATCAATTGTTTTGCCATCACCATTCTTAGGTGAAATAGCAATTCCAACTTCTTTTTTTATCATTTCAGCTGACGCTTCACCAATCAGCAGATTATACCTCTTACGCATATAGTTTATAAGAGCAACATCCATTGCGTCACCACCTATCCTCACTGACCTTGAGTAAACAATTCCACCAAGTGAGATGACAGCTATTTCTGATGTTCCACCACCAATATCAACTACCATTGAGCCTCTTGGTTCACTAACTGGAAGTCCAGCGCCTATTGCTGCTGCCATTGGCTCTTCAATTAGCGATACTTTTCTCGCACCAGCGGCCAAAGCTGAGTCATGTATTGCTCTTCTTTCAACTGGGGTTGAGCCTGTTGGTACACAAATAATAATTCTTGGATTTGCAAATGTTTTTCGGTTATGAACTTTGCGAATAAAATGTTTAATCATTTCTTCTGTTACAACAAAATCAGCAATAACCCCGTCTTTCATTGGTCTTATTGCTTGAATATGCCCTGGCGTCTTCCCAAGCATACTTTTTGCTTCTTCACCCACTGCTATAACTTTACTTTTTCCACCTTGATTGAGCACTGCAACAACTGAAGGTTCGTTTAATACTACTCCTCTATTTTTGACATAGACTAAAGTATTGGCAGTACCAAGATCTATTGCCATATCAGAAGACCACAAACCAATTAAATTATTAAACATTCTTCTATTCTCCCTAATTAAACACCTGACATTTTAGCTGGTGCAGATTTTTCTCTTTTAACAACTAATTTGTTTAATGCATTAATATAAGCTTTTGCTGAAGCTACTAATGTATCCGTATCTGATCCTAAACCAACAACGGTTTTACCATTCTCTGAAAGTCTAACAGAAACCTCTGCTTGTGCGTCTGTTCCTTCAGTAACAGCATGTACCTGATACAAAAGTAATTTAGCATTGTGTGGTACTAATTTACTTAATCCATTAAATATTGCATCAACTGGTCCATCACCTGTAGAGGTTATATTATTTAATTTATCTTCTACCATCAAATTTATTTCTGCTTGTTGAGGCCCTTTCGTTCCCGCAATCACTTGCAGGTCTTTTAAAATTATTGAATCATTAATTCTAATTACCTGGTCATCGATGATAGCTACAATATCTTCATCGTATATGTTCTTTTTTTTGTCAGCCAAGCTTTTGAAATTTTCAAAAGCTTCTTCAATCACGTTGTCATTAACACTGTAACCTAGCTCAATAATCTTTTGTTTGAATGCATGTCTTCCAGAATGCTTACCCATAACAAGATTAGACTCGGAGACGCCGACACTCTCAGGTGTCATAATCTCGTAAGTTTTATTATTTTTTAACATTCCGTCTTGATGAATGCCTGCCTCATGTGCAAAAGCATTTTTCCCAACAATTGCTTTATTAAATTGAACAGGAAACCCAGTGACGGCAGAAACAAGCTTAGAAGTCTTAGTGAGTTTTTCTGTAACAATATTAGTTTCATAAGGCATCATGTCATTTCTAGTTCGCATTGCCATAACCACTTCTTCCATAGCAGCATTTCCGGCTCTTTCGCCAAGTCCATTAACAGTACACTCAATCTGTCTTGCCCCTGCTCTGACACCAGCTAAAGAATTCGCAACGGCTAAGCCAAGATCATTATGACAATGAGTCGAGATTGTAACCTTATCGATATTAGGAACATTGTTCACAAGATGAGTGATTATATTTGTGAATTCATCCGGAATTGAATAACCAACTGTGTCCGGTATATTTATTGTTGATGCACCGTTCTTTATTGCAGCTTCTACTGTGCGGCACATAAAGTCCATATTTGTTCTTGTCCCATCTTCACATGACCATTCAACGTCATCACACAAGTTTCTTGCGAAAGATACACTATCAATTACTTTTTGATAAACTTCTTCAGCGTTCAATTGCAATTTATGCTTCATGTGCAAATCACTCGTTGAAATAAATGTGTGAATTCTCGGGGCATTTGCATCCTTAAGTGCTTTAGCTGCAGTTTCAATATCGCTTTTAGAAGCTCTACTCAATGCACATATTGATGATCCTTTAATTTTTTTTGAAATTTCTGAAACTGCCTCAAAATCCCCTTTGGATGCGGCAGGAAATCCAGCTTCAATTATGTCTACCTTTAATTCTTCAAGAGCCTCAGCAATTTTTAATTTCTCTTCAATATTCATTGAGGCGCCAGGAGATTGTTCTCCATCTCTCAATGTAGTATCAAATATTTTTATGTGGTTATTATTTTTTGTCATCTTTAAATCCCTTGGTTATATGTTAATTGTGTTAAAATTAAGTATCCCCCTGAGGCAAGTTTTAAGTCGCCCGGGGGCTGCTAAGCAGTTTTAACAGCAAGAGAGATAGAAGAGTGCATTCTCTTAATGAATTGAAAAGATTA
>CACHYW010000037.1 GCA_902584215.1 uncultured Pelagibacteraceae bacterium | reverse complement strand
TTTAATTTCTTCTTTTAAGATTTTTGATATTTCTGAAGGTTGTATATCCATTTAAGCGACCTCTTTCATTTTTTCTTTTAATAGTTGTAATTGGTTTTTAATACTGCTGTCAATCATTTGACTGCCAACTTGAATTTTTAATCCTCCGATTAATTCTGGCTCGATATTTAATTGTATATTAAAGTCAGCGTTAAATTTATCTTTTAACTTTGAACTGATATCAGCTAACTGAGCATCAGTTAGCGCATAGGCAGAAGATACAGTTGCTACTCTTTCACCTTTTAGTGAAGCTAATAAGTTCTCAAATGTTCCTACAATTTCTAAGAGATAGTTGACACGATTTTTTTTAACAATGACACCAATGAAATTTGATACAAGTTTTGATAATTCAATTTTTTCTGCGATAGTTTCAAAAAGTTTTATTTTATTTGATTTGCTAATTGAAGGGTTTAATATGACAGATAGAACTTCTTGATCTTCTTGTAAAATTTCCTTAATCCTTATTAATTCATTAGATACTGAATCTAATACTTTAGCCTCTTTGGCCAACTGAAACAACGCGTTAGCATACCGGTCAACAGCTGCTATTTGGTAAGTATTAACTTTTGACATTATCCATTAAATCTTTGAAATTTCAGTCATTGCGTACCATTAACTCTTACTTTTTTCAAGCATTGGAATGTCGCATTCACAACTAATTATACAAAGCTGTAAGGATCGATATCAACTGATATGTTTACATTTGGAAGCGTCTTAGACCTGGACAGCCAAGTCTCAACAATTTTTTGCATATTTCTGGCTTTTTTATCATGTATTAAAAACCTTTGCCGATGACGTCCTTTTAATTTGGAAAGCGGTGCTGGAGCAGGTCCATAAACTTCCAATTCTGGGATCTTGGGAGTGGAATTATATAGTATGCTGCATTGTCTTCTGACCCTCTCAATATTATTGCCACTAACAATAATTGCTGCCATTTTTCCAAGAGGTGGAAGCTTATTATCAACTCGATAATTAATTTCATTTTCATAAAATTCATCTCTATTTAATGAGGACAATGCTTGTATAGTTTCATTATTTGGATAATAAGTTTGTATGAATACCGATCCCTCCAATTCTGCCCTACCTGCTCTACCCGCAACTTGGTAAAGAGCTTGATAAGTTTTTTCCGAAGCTCTTAGGTCACCTCCTCTAAGAGACATATCGGCATCAATTATGCCAACGCATGTCAAACGTGGAAAATGATATCCCTTAGTAATCAATTGTGTTCCGATAATAATGTTATAATTATTTTCTTTGATTTCTCGAACACGCTCATCAACTTCAATTTGAGATTTTATATGATCACTCGAAAACAAACATATTTTAGCAACTGGAAATAATTTTGTAATTTCAGTATAAATTTTCTCTATACCGGCACCATAATCAATAAATTGTTGATCATCGTTATCACATGATGGACAATTGAGTCCGAATGATTTAACACTATGTCCACAATGATGACATAATAAATTTTTATTTTTTATGTGTTCTACAAGATAGCTTGTACAATTTTTACATGTAAATTTATAACCACATGATTTACATATGACTACAGGCGCATAACCTCTTTTATTTATGTATAAAAGTACCTGGCTTTGATTAGATATTGTTTTTTCAATTGCATTCCTGAGTGGATTAGACACCCATTGATCTTTTCTTAATTTTTCTTTTCGCATGTCGATAATTTTTATTTTATTTTCTACATTGCTGAAAAATTTATTTTTAATAGATACTTTGTGATATTTTTTCTTAAATACATTAAATATTGTTTCTAATGATGGTGTTGCACTAGCTAAAATTAATGGAATATTTTCTAGAGATGCTCTAACTACTGACATATCTCTCGCATGATAAATTCCTTTCTCCTCTTGCTTGTAAGAAGTGTCATGCTCTTCATCAAGAATTATCATGCCTAATTTCTTATAGGGCAAAAAAAGTGCTGATCTTGCCCCAACAATGATCTTTGATGTTCCATTGATTATATTTTTTAACGTTTTGGTCTTCATGCTTGTACTTATCTTTGAATGCCAGACATCAGGAGTAAATCCAAATCTTTCTTCAATTCTTTTAACAAAATCACTTGTTAAAGAAACTTCTGGAAACATAATTAATACCTGTTCTTTTTCAGTTAAATAATTTTTTAAAACACTGAAATAAACTTCTGTTTTTCCTGATCCTGGAACACCATCTAATAAGATTGTGTTGTAATCTCGTCTAGATGATATTTTTAAAATTTTTTCACTTGCCCTTTTCTGCTCAATATTGAGTTCAATTATTTTTTCTTGAATAGCTATATTTTTAGTTGGTGCATCAATCTTCTTTTCGTCAAAGTAAGTTTTTGAATGAGATAATATCATTTTCAGAACTAGACCTCTTTGTATTGCATTATAACTACTTACCCATTCCAAAAATTTAAGCATTTTTGAAGTAAGCCGGTGTGCATCAGAAACCTTCTCAATCTCTTTTATTTTAATTTTATTTGGCTCATAATTTTCTAAAACAGCATTAATTACTCCTACTTTAAGACTCGAACGTAAAGAAGCTTGAACAATCGAGCCTATCTTAGGCTTACTCTTACTTATTAGTTTATAAGTAAAGTCTTCACTAATATTGTGCGCAAATAAAACATTTACGTAAAAAAGATCTTTTGACATACATTTGGTCTGATTCTTTATTTGTGCTATAAATATATCAGCCAAAAGTATAAATGTTATGGAATTCTTTTTAGATACTGCTGATGTTAAGTTGATTAAAGAGCTAAACAAAACAGGTTTGATTAATGGAATTACAACAAACCCGTCGCTAGTTGCTAAGTCTGGAAAGAATTTTTTAGAAATTCTGAAAGAAATTACTAAAATTATAAAAGGACCAATAAGTGCCGAAGTTACAGCGCTCGATACAAAAGGTATGATCTCAGAAGCAAATAGACTCAAAAAAATATCGAAAAATATTGTTATCAAGTTACCTCTAACAGAAAATGGATTAAAAGCATGCAAGTCTCTTTCAAAAAGAAAAATTAAAACTAATGTCACATTATGTTTTTCAGCGGCTCAAGCATTATTAGCCGCAAAATGTGGAGCCACCTATATATCCCCTTTTGTAGGGCGGCTTGATGATATTGGTGAAAACGGTATGGAATTAATTCAACAAATAAAATCTATTTATTCAAATTACAAAAATTTAAATACTAAAATATTAGTAGCATCCGTAAGAAATGCTGATCATGTCATAAAGTCAGCTATCATAGGAGCTGATGTCGTAACTTTACCTCCTGATACACTCATGGAACTTTATAACCATCCTCTTACAAAAAAAGGTTTAGATGCTTTCCTTAGTGATTGGAAAAAGACGAAACAAACAATCGTTTAAATAAGTGAATAAACATATTGAAGATGCATTTACTAACTGGCTAGGAAATTTAAAAGAAGTAAGAAATCTTAGTGATAATACACTGATAAGTTATAAACACGACGTTAAAAGTTTTATAGAGTTCATTAGTATTCATACGGGATCAGAAGTTTCAATAAAATACCTCAATGATATGAAAATTTCTGATTTTAGAAGTTTTCTCTCTTACCTGAGAAATAAAGATATAAGCTCCACAACCATAGCAAGAATAATATCGTCTTTAAAATCTTTCTTTAATTATTTGCTAAATACAAATTTAATTGAAAGTACTGTTGTTCAGTCTTTAAGAACACCTAAGCAAAAAAAATCTTTACCGAGACCCATTTCATCCGAACTTGCAATTGAAACTATTAAACATGCTCAATATATGGAGAAAGAAAAATGGATAGGATTGAGAAATAAATCAATTTTAATGCTTTTATATGGATGCGGGTTAAGAATTTCTGAAGCACTAAACTTAAATTTTGAAGATATAAATGAAAATGACTACTTAATAATTAAAGGAAAAGGAAATAAGGAACGCATGGTACCGTTAATGGACTATGTAAAAAATGATATCGAAAATTATATACATGAGTGTCCTAAAAATTTCATGAAAGATGATCCTTTGTTTGTTGGCAAAAGATTGGATCGCCTTAGCCCCAGAATAATACAATATGTCTTAGAAAAGATTAGACACAATTTATCTCTTCCTGAAACTGCAACTCCTCATGCGCTTAGGCACAGCTTTGCGACTCATCTGCTTAATTCAGGTGGCGATTTAAGAACAATACAAGAATTATTGGGGCATAGTAGCTTGTCTACTACTCAAAAATATACAAAGGTTGAAACAGAAAAGCTATATGACGCTTACTCAAAGGCTCATCCTCTTGCTAAGAAGTAAATAAATTATATATTAAATATTAAATGAATAATCCAATTCAAAAATGGCACGATGTCGTAAAGCTAAGAGATTATAACACTCTTACAGAAATTATACATGATGATGCAATTTTCTATTCACCTGTGGTCTATACGCCTCAAAAAGGAAAAGATATAACTTTGAAATATTTAATAGCAGCTTCTGAAGTATTTAATTCTTCGAGCTTTAAGTATGATAAAGAAATGATTGGTGAGAACTCTGCAAGCTTAGAATTTTCCTTAACAATTGATGATACTGATATAAATGGCATTGATCTTATTACTTGGA
>CACHYW010000036.1 GCA_902584215.1 uncultured Pelagibacteraceae bacterium | reverse complement strand
GAGCCATGCGTTAAATGTCCACCAGCATCTAGACTCATTCCAAGAATAGTGTCACCTGGCTTAATCAGAGCTAACATAACCGCACCATTTGCCTGGGCACCCGAATGAGGTTGAACATTTGCATATTTACATTTGTATAATTTTTGAAGTCTTTTTATTGCAAGGTCTTCTGCAATATCAACGAATTCGCATCCACCATAGTATCTAGAACTTGCATAGCCTTCCGCATACTTATTTGTCATTATAGAACCTTGGGCTTCAAGAACAGCTTTAGAAACTATATTTTCAGACGCAATCAATTCTATCTGATTTTGCTGTCGATCTAGCTCTAAATTAATTGCCTTGTGAATTTCATTGTCAATATCCTTAAGTGGTGAAGAAAAAAAGCTCATATTATTTATTATCCTATTTTTTTTATCCTATTAATGTGACGACTTCCCTCAAATTCTGTATTTATAAATGTGTCAACACAACTAATAGCTGTCCTTTCATCTATCACTCTAGCGCCTAAAGTCAAAATATTTGCATCGTTATGCGCCCTTGCAAGTCTAGTTATTTCGTTATTGTAGCAAAGTGCCGCTCTAATTCCTGGTTTTTTATTAGCTGCCATTGACATTCCTTGGCCAGAACCACAAATCAATATTCCCATATTCACAGTTTGGTTGGAAATGTCTGAAGCAACTTTCTCTGCGAAATCTGGATAGTCTACGGCTTCATTTTGTTCAGGCCCTCTATCGATAACTTCAATTTTTTTTGCCTTTAGAAAATTAACTACTTTATTTTTCATATCATAACCGGCGTGATCTGAAGCTATAGATATTATTATATTTTCGTTCATGTTGATCAGTATTAAACAAAATATACTAAATATTGTAAATAGAAATTGATAGACTTATCTCCATAATGACCTTTTTATAAGTACGTCCTTCAGTAATTGTGGACGATCTGTCATAATCCCATCTACTCCATAATCAATAAGTTGATTCATCTGACTTTCATCATTAATCGTCCAGGCATGTATTTTTTTCCCAAGGCTATGAACGTGAGATACAAAAGGCTTAGATACAATCTGAAAACCAAAATAAAACATTGGTATTTGCAAACAAGGAATATTGTTCTTAAAAAATGGCAACACACTATCTAAATAAAACATTATTGTTTCTTGCTTTGTCATTGATGTACATAGTTGGTTGCCACATGAATTTCTTAATAAATTAATTTTATTTGTACTAAATGATCCAATACAAAAACGATCCAAGTTTTTTTTATTCGATTTAAGTGACTTTATTAAAAGATGTGCGGCAAGTGTTGATTTTGGTTCTATATTAAAATTCAAATGTGGCCATGAAATTAACGCTTCATCCAAAAGTGGCACATGGTGATCATCAAATATTTTTATTTTTTTTATTTCTTCATATTCTAATTGATTAATTTTTGTCTGTAGACCACAAATCCTACTTAAATCTTCATCATGAAAAATGACAAGCTTTCCATCCTTAGTTTCTCTAACATCAGTTTCTATATAATCGTATCCAATAGAAATACACTTTTCAAAAGCATCAAGAGTATTTTCCCTATTTTCCAATGATCCTCCTCTATGAGCAAAGGGAGTAAATTTATGATTGTTTAAAAACTTAAAAGACATATATATGTTTTCTTATGATTGAAAATTTACTTATTATATTAAGCTTCAATTTTATAGTCATTACTATTCTGTGGCTATCATCATTAAAAACAAGACGGGCTGATTTTATTGATATTTATTGGGGCCCAAGTTTCTTCTTTTCAACAGCTATTATTTATTTCTTAGATAATGATTATTCTCTTCCAAAGATTATTGCCTTATCCCTTGTTGGCCTGTGGGGATTAAGATTAGGTATTTATTTATT
Organism: uncultured Pelagibacteraceae bacterium; assembly: GCA_902584215.1. Lineage (GTDB taxonomy): Bacteria > Pseudomonadota > Alphaproteobacteria > Pelagibacterales > AG-422-B15 > CACNXQ01. Next base: position 2,979 of record CACHYW010000036.1, on the reverse strand, counting down.
CTCAAGAAATATAAGAAAGTCTGAAGATATTAGATACGTTAAGATAAGAGAGCACAGAGGTGATTTTGGTCTTTTTTACACAGCATATTTAATACAAGTTATTTTAATTTGTATTGTATCTTTCCCAATGCAAAGTCTCAGCATGGCCCCAAATAACTTAGATCTAAATGTATTTGGAGTCATTGCAATAATTATAGCACTTCTTGGTATAATAATTGAAACTATATCTGATATTCAGCTAACTAAATTTAAATCTGAAAAAAATAATAAAGATAAACTTATGGATAAAGGTCTGTGGTTTTATTCGAGGCATCCAAATTATTTTGGCGATAGTGTATTTTGGTGGGGCATCTCTTTATTTTGTTTTAGCATTTCTTATAATTTATTAATATTTATATCTCCAATTATCATGACGTACCTATTGTTAAAAGTTTCTGGAGTAAGTTTACTTGAAAAAACTATTGCAAATAAAAAAGAAGGTTATGATAACTATATTAAATCAACTAGTTCTTTTATAATACTGCCAAAAAAAAAATAAAATGATGAAAGACAGTATCTTAAAATTTCCAAGTACTAGACTCAGAAGAAATAGGCAGTCTAAATGGATTAGAAATTTGGTTGAAGAGCATTCATTAACATCTAATGATCTAATTTGGCCAGTATTCATATGTGAAGGAAAAAATAAAAAAGAAGAGATTAAATCTATGCCTAATGTCTATAGATATTCAATAGATAATCTAAATGAAGTGAGAGATATTGCGGAAAGTCAAAATATTAATTTAATTGCTCTTTTTCCCTATACCCCTGAAGAACTTAAATCTAATGACGGTAAAGAGGCATTAAATCCTGAAAACCTAGTCTGTAAGTCTATAGATCAATTATCAAGATCAAACAAGAATTTTGGATTGATGTGTGACGTGGCACTTGATCCCTATACTGATCATGGACATGATGGTTTAATAAATGACAGTGGAAAAATACTTAATGATGAAACAAATGAATTGCTTGTAAAACAAGCACTGCTTTATGCAGAATGTGGGGCTGATGTTATTGCTCCATCTGACATGATGGACGGAAGAATAGGGCTGATACGAAATGAACTAGAAAAAAATGATTTTCAAGATGCCTTAATACTTTCGTACGCTGCAAAATATGCATCTGCTATGTATTCACCATTCAGAGATGCTGTAGGCTCTTCAAGTAGCCTTAAATCAGATAAAAAAACTTACCAAATGAATATAAATAACTCTGACGAGGCAATCAGGGAAGCCTCAATGGACATTAGCGAAGGCGCAGATATATTGATGGTAAAGCCAGGAATAAGTTATTTAGATATTATCTATAGAATAAAGAATGAGCTTAATTTTCCAACTTTTGCTTATCAAGTATCTGGTGAATATAGCTTGATTAAACTCGCTGCAGAAAAAGGTTTGGTTGATGAGAAAGCGGTGGTTCTTGAGCAGCTTGCTTCTTTTAAAAGAGCTGGAACTGATGCTATAATTACTTACTTTGCTCCTGAAGTTTCAAAGTTTATTAAATTAACTGAGTAATCTTTTTACTAAACTTGATGTGTCAAAATTATTACCACCCATATTTTGTACATCTTTGTAAAATTCATCAACAATCTTTGTAATTTCTAAATCAATGCCAAATTTTTTGGCTTCATCAAATGCGATTGATAAATCCTTTCTCATTAAATCAACCGCGAACCCAAAATCAAATTTATTTTCAGTCATTGTCATAAATCTATTGTCCATTTGCCAAGATTGAGCTGCTCCAGTGGAAATAACATCCAAAACATCCTCTGGATTAAGTTTAGTTTGCTTCATAAAGTAAATTGACTCTGAAAGTCCCTGTACTAAACCAGCTATACAAATTTGATTAACAATTTTAGTCAATTGTCCTGAGCCCGATGACCCCATGTACTTTCTTTTTTTTCCATAAAGCTCAAAAATACTCTCGCTTTTCTCAAACGCATTTTTATCTCCTCCTACCATGATACTTAGTTGTCCCTTTTCAGCTCCCAACTGACCACCAGAGATGGGTGCATCTAGAAAAAAAGCTTCTTTTTCTCTAAATTTTAGTTCAAGCTCTTTGACAATTTTTGGTGAAACTGTGGAATGATCAATAAATATTGTGTTTTTTCTAATTATATTAAAACATCCAGTGTCGTTTGAAGTAATCTCTCTCAGATCATCATCGTTACCTATACATGAAATAATGAAATCAAATTTTTCATCAAGCTGATTTAGGTTATCTACTGCATTTCCTTCATACTTTTTTTTCCAAATGCTGATTTTTTCCTTTGATCTATTGTATACAGAAACCTCATATTTCTCTGATAGGAAGCCAGCCATTGGAAATCCCATCTTTCCAATTCCAATAAACAAAATTTTATACATTAAAAATATCCATCATCCTCTGCATAGCGCTTATTGTTACTAATAAAGGCATTCTAAATAATCTGCCCCCAGGAAAATTTCTATGCTTAATCTTCTCAAAAGCTTCCATTTCACTAGTTTTACCAGATACAATGTTTTCAGCCAAAATTTTACCGGCAATACCAGTAAATGCAACTCCATGCCCTGAAAAGCCTTGAGCATAAAATATCTTTTCATTTATCATTCCTATATCAGGAACTCTGTTGACCGTAATAGCAATTAATCCACCCCAAATATAATCAACTTTTATATTTTTAAGTTGTGGAAATACTCTATTTAACTGTTTTTTTGTTCTTTTCTTTAAACCCTCTACATTTTTAAGAGAATAGCCTACGGCTCCTCCAAAAATCATTCTCTTACTTTCTGAAAGTCTATAATAATTAAGATCAAAGTTAGTATCGCTGACACAATAATCATTAGGTAGAATATTTTGCTGCAAATCAATATTAAGAGGTTCTGTACAAACAATATATGTTTCACAAGGCATGACTTTATTTTCGATACCGAGGTTTAAACCATCAATATAGGCATTGCAACA
>CACHYW010000035.1 GCA_902584215.1 uncultured Pelagibacteraceae bacterium | reverse complement strand
ATTATAGGACATACCCATGAAATTTAGAATCGTTATTGAAAGCAAATAAGTGGTTGGTATTGAAATGCCTACAAGAAGTCCTACACGCCATCCAAGAATAGCTACAATAATGGTCATCACAATGATAACGGCTGTTATTACAGTATTTTCTGATGCTGAAATTCTATCATTTATATCCTTAGACTCGTCCGCTATGAGCACAGCTGATGCAATAGGGCTTACGGTACCGTCTAATTCAGAAAGTTTTTTCTTTATACTATCATAAAGTGTGATTGTGCTTGAGTTCTCTTTTTTATTAATTTGAAGTAATATACCTGGATTACCATTTATGTTTACGTAGTCTTTATTTTTATCAAATGTTTGTTTTACACTAGCTATATCGCTTAAATAAATTGTCTTATTAGATGACGATTTTATCGGTAGCCTATTAAGTTCTGCTGCAGACTTGTATAGAGACTTTATTTTAACAGAATAGTCAGAATTATTGTTTGTAATCTTCCCTGCTGAAATAAGGTTGTTATATTTTTTAAAAGATTCAAGTACATTATTAATTCCTAGACCATATTTTTCCATTGAGGACACACTTATTTTTATGTCAATTATTTCATCTTTTTTTCCTTTGTATTCAATGTCTGTAACGTCATAAAGTTGCTCAAATTCGTCTTCATATTTTTCAGCAACCTTGATTAATTCTCGGTAACCCATATCGCCGTGAATGCCAACTAAGACAAATTGATAATTAGATGATTTATGTTCAACTACCTCTCTGAGATCATAACCCTGAGGTAGGTCTTCAATATTTAAAATTTTATTTCTTACTTCTTTTGCAATATTTGGCATTTCAGTATCTAATTCAAATGCAATTAAAAATGATACCAGGCCGTCTTTTGTGATAGAAACTACTTCCTTTGAGTCTTTCATTGTCATCATTTCTTTTTCTATCGGAGTTGTAATTAATCTTTCTACATCTGTCGAAGATGCTCCATCATAATAGACAATTACTGAAACAGACTTTAGGTCTACATTTGGCCATTCATGCCGTGGAAAGCTAGTATAGGATAGAATACCAACCAAAAATATACCTACCAAAATAGTGTTAATGGTTTTTTTCCTGAAAAAAATTGTATCAAGTATCTTTTTTAGCATTTACGCAAATGAAGGCTTTCTAAATTTTTTTATAATATCTTTGATGTGATCTGGTAAAACTAGAAGACAAGGAGTAAGCACTAACGTTAAAATTGCAGAAAAAGAAATACCATAAATGATGCATTGAGCCAGTGGAGCCCAAGATGTTGATGCATTAGAGTCATACGCGATATCTCTGGCTATTGGATCGATAGAATAGTTCAGCGCTAAAGGTATCAAGCCCAACATTGTTGTAAGTGATGTAAGAAAAATAGGGCGCAATCTCTGAGCACAGGCCTTAATTATTCGAGTTCTTACATCCTCATTAGACTTAGAAGAAATAACATTAAAGCTGTCTATTAAAATTATATTATTGTTTACAACTATTCCGGCTAAAGAAACTATACCAATTCCAGTTAAAAGTGCGCTAAATACTTGGTTGAATATAAGTAAGCCCAACATCACCCCAGCTGTACTGAGTACAACGGCACTTAGAATAATTGTCATCTGATAAAAATTATTGAATTGGGTCACTAATAATGCAGCCATAAGCATGATTGAAATAACAAACGCCTGTGTAACGAAATTCAGTGAATTTACTTGCTCTTCATTATCACCGCCAAACTCAATATCAACATTTGCTGGAATACTTTGTTCTTTAATCCATGATTCAAATAATTTCAATCTAGATTCAGGTGTAAATTCTGATGAAACATCTGCTTTAATTATTGTTACGTGTTTAGAGTCAAATTTTCTTACATAATTTACTTTTTGTTGGGGTTTTTTTTCAACAAAATTTGAAATCGGAACCATACCAGACTCCGTATTTATTAAAATATTGTCCAGTTCATCAATATACCTTTCCTTTTCTGGATATCTCAGGACAATATCTAATTCTTCATCAATATCTTTTGGTCTATAAGAACCAATTGTAAGCCCACTAGTAATAAGGCCAATTGAATTCCCAATGGTAGGTATGTCTGCACCGAACTTTGCTGCTTTTGGTTTATCAACAAAAAGTTCCCATTCAACGCCCGGTACCGGAAGAGTACTTTCTAAATTGACAAGGCCATCTAATGTATTCAAATAGCTTTTAATATCTTGAGCAACAGTCATTGTAGAGCTTCTGTTGGGCCCAAGTACTCTTATTTCAATATCTTTACCAGTTGGCGGGCCACCTTCTTGTGCTTTGATCTCAGTCTTGATGCCTGGAATCTTGTTTAATTCTTTTCTCATATTTTCAATTACAACTCTTCCATTTTCTCTCTCTTTTCTGTCAGTAAATTCAAAGAAAAATGAGGCAATTGTATCATCTGAGCTACTACCACCAGTTCTAAAATTATTGAATCTTCCAGTTTGCAAAAATAGATTTTTAACACCTTTTGTTCCGTGTACGATTTCTTCAACTGACTCAGATAATTCATCAATTTGCTCGATTGTAAGATTTCCACGTGCTTGAATTTTTCCAAATCCAGCATATGGATCACTTTGAGAAACTAAAACAACTCCTTGACCTATTGAAGAATAAGTTGAAATAACAATAAATGAGAAAATAATTATTGATCCACTAACTATCAATGGTCTTTTAAGGACTAGTGTCAGAAAATCAATATATTTTCCCACAATTCCCTCAACTTTAGAAAGATCATATGCATGTTCTGAACTTATTGACTGAACGGTTTTTTTGCTCATTTCGGAAGCCTTGCCAAAAATACTACCAATCACAGGAACAATCATCAGACTATAGATTAAAGCCACAGTTAAGATGATGAATATTGTAATAGGTAGAACTCTCATGAACTGCCCACTTACTCCTGGCCAGAAAAATAAAGGAATAAAAACTGCTAATGTTGTTGCTGCTGAAGCAGTGACAGGCCAGAACATTCTTTTTGCAGCATAAATAAAAGCTGTTTTCTTATCATATCCTTCTACCATTTTTCTATCAGCTAATTCAACAACAACTATCGAGCCGTCTATTAGCATTCCTAATGCCACCAACATTCCAAATATAACCATAAAATTATATGTAAACCCGAGGGCATATAAAATAAAAATGGCAATAATAATTGATACTGGAATACCTGATCCTACTATTAAGGAGGACCTGATGCCAAAAGTTATCATCGCTACAATTAGTACAAACATAGTAGCCATTATAATATTTCCTTGAAGTGAATTAACTTGTTCAAGCATTACATCTTTTGTATTTAACACGTAGCCAAGACTAATATCGGGTGAAATTCTTGATTGATATTTTTCTACAATATTTTCAACTTTATTAATCGTACTTATTAGGTTCGCGCCACGCGCTTTTTTAACGCCTAAGCAAATACTTTGATTTTGATTAATACTTGCGAAAAAAGTTCGCTCTTTGAAGCTTCTTTTAACATCAGAAATATCAGACAACAGGACAACTCCGTTAGAAGAAGATCTGATAGGTATAGAATTAATCTCACTTTCGTCTTCAAACAAACCTGGTACATCTACAGAGAATTGCCCCTGGCCAGTTTCAATTTCGCCAGCCATAACAGCCTGATTATTATTACTTATTGCTCTTATAATTTCATAAATAGAAATATTATAATTTTCAATTTGATTACGGTTAAGTATTGCTTCCAACTGTTCATCTCTATTTCCGATCAATTCAACTTCAAAAATTTCTGGAAGAAGCTCTATTTCATTTTGAATATCTCTTATAATATTTAAAAGTTCTCGTTCTTGAGCAACATCCGAGGAAATTGCTACAATAATTGAGGGGTCATCAGATAAAGATACTTCTCTAATTATTGGCTCTTTAGCATCTTCTGGAAACTTTGATTTAGCTTCGTTTACAGCATCTCTGACACTATCTAAAGATTTTGACATGGTCTCAGCCGCTTCAAACTCCACAACTGCAGCCGCATAGCCTTCGAAACCAAATGCTTGAAGTTTTTTTACACCCTCTATTGATCTCAACTCTTCTTCGAGAGGACGTACTAATAATCTTTCAGAATCGGATGGAGATACGCCTGGAAGTCCAACTCCTGCATAAACAACAGGAATTGTAATATCAGGTTCAGCTTCAACAGGAATATTTATCCTCCCGAATATGCCAGCAACAATAAGTACTAATAAAAAAGCAAGGGCTGTTCTTTTTCTGTCTACAAAAAACTCAATCATTTAATAATTAATTTCCTGTCCCTCAATCACGTATTCTTGACCGACTGTAATAATCTTTGTTTTTTTAGGCAATCCCTCTACCCAAAGACCATCTGGAGTGTCTTCTATAATTGATATTTTTTTAAAAGTTGCTCTGTTATCAATTGCGATTTTAACACCCAACTCTCCATTATCGTCCAATGATAATAAATAAGAAGGAATTAAATGTGCTGTTGTTTCGCGCACTGGTACTTTTATTTCTGCCGTTAATCCCTCTCTAATTTCTCCATCTACATTAGATATTTCAGCTTCAACAGCATAAGTTCTTGTTAGAGGTGAAGCACTCTTACTTACAAAATTAATTTGGCCTTTTAAATTTATGTTATTAAGAAGTTCAATTTCTACTTTTAATTTCTTTTTAACTTTATTTACTTCTTTTTCGGTTACCTCTCCTACAACCTTCATTGGATCTAATTGAATAATTGTCACACACGGCAAGCTTGGACCAATTAAAGAACCTATTTCAACATGTACCTCTTCAATGTATCCGTCAAAAGGGGCTAATATTTTTGTATTATCTAATTCATTTTGTGTCATCTCAACTTTGGCATCAGCACCTTTAAGCCTTGCCTCAGCCATTGCTAAATCATTTTCTGAACGATATCCGTCAATTTTAAGCTTATTTATTGCGTCATACTGAAGGCTAGCTTGTTTTTGAAGAGCGAGAGCTTCATCTAAAATTGCAGTTCTGTTTTCTTCTTCCAAACTACAAACTAAATCGTTTCTTTTTACATAGTCTCCCTTTTTCGATGTAAAAATAACATTTGAAGAAGTTTTTGGATTTAGTTTAATTTTTTTATTTGCTTCAGTTTTACCTCTAATCGTTAAATAAAAAACTTTTTTCTCAGAGCTAGTCTCCATTACTCTCACAGATACTGATTCGTCTATCTCGATAGATTTATCGATATTTTTAACAACTTCATTACTATTATCTCCACTTAGAACTCCTGATAGAATCCATAGGAGTACGGCCGCAAGGATGTAAAAAGCTATCATGTAATTACTTAATAAAAATCTCATATTTAAACCTCAATATTGTTTAATAAATTATTCCTTCAATAGATATCTATTCTTCTCAACGTACCTTATTCCTGTTTCAAAAAGTATTGATGCTAAACCTCTAATAAATTTAATTGATTTTTCTTTCCTTAAAGCA
>CACHYW010000034.1 GCA_902584215.1 uncultured Pelagibacteraceae bacterium | reverse complement strand
AATTTTTGGTTGATAAATTTCTAAAATTTTTTTTATAATTAAAAGGTGAGTGCTCGTTGGTGTAGCTATAACTATTAATTCAGGTTTTAAATCTTTTATATAATTACTTATTCTTGAGAAAGTTGGTTTTTTATATTTTTTAAAAAATAGGCTTCTTAATTTCTTTGATTTTTCTACACCTCCAATTAATTCAAAATTTTTATGTCTGCTTATTGCATTACAATGAGATAAGATATCCTTACTATTAGTATTGTAATCATATAGCATTCCTATATTACCGAGTCCTACAACTAAACATTTCGTTTTCATAAGGTATTTTCTAAGTCGAAATCTAAATAACTATTTTTCTTTCTACGTCTTTATTCAAATTTATAAGGTCAGGATTTTTTCGCAAGAAATCAATTGTATCTTCACAACTAAATAAAGGGTTATCTGAAAAATTTTCAATTATTTTCTTAATAAGCAAATAATCCTCATTTTCGTCAAGAGTAAGACCTAGTTCAGGCCAAAACATTTTCTTTGGAGCTACAAAGTTAATTTGAGAGAATATTTCTGGATTTTCTCTTATGTGAAGACTTACGTGTTCCCGATGTTTTTCATCTGATGTCATTTCATATGATTTAATTAATGTGCTTAATTTAAAAACTGAAACATCCATTCCATCTGGATAACTTCTAACGTTTCCAATTGATACAAAATCTGCATTATTATTTAAAAATACCCTTATTACTTGGTCTACTAAATTATGGTCGATGATAGGGCAGTCGCCTGTAATTTGAACAACGGTGTTTGCATTATTACGCTGAGCGGCTTCTATAACTCTTCCAGTTACATTATGTTCATCACCTCGATAAAAGGCAACTTTAGCTTCTTTAGCAATTTTAACCAAGACGTCGTCATCAGAATTTTCAGTTGTCGCTACTACAATCTCATCAATAATTTCAATATTTTTCAATCTATTTATTAGATGATCAAGCATTGTAATCCCATTTGCTTTTAAAATCGGTTTACCAGGGAGTCTTGATGAAGTCATTCTGACTTCAATTGTAGCAACAATTCTATTCATATGCTTATTTAATTTAATCTTCTAAATCCAACATGACATTGATCTTTTATTAACAATTTATCTATATCTCTTCCTTCTTCACATTCACCAATAGTTTTAAATATTTTTTCTAAATAAAATAAATATTTATCTATAATTTCATTGCTATGTTCCGTACATACATAAACACTATTTGAAGCAAGTATTCGATTCTTTAGCATTTCTTGAGTAATATAAGTTTTGTATTTATTACTATTCTTACTATCAATTGAAAAGCTTGCAAGCGCTGCTAAACCAGAAATCTTTATTTTTAAATTATTTTTACTTGCAAGTTTATCCCATTCTTTTTTTAATTTTAATCCTGTATTTGTAATCTTTTTCCACGATTTTATTTTTTTCATAACTTCTAGAGTTTTTATTGCAGCAGTGGGGCCTATTCGCTCTGTCCAGAAAGTACTACTAATAAATGTACTTTGAGCGTTTTTCATAATCTCTTTTTTCCCAATTACAGATGTAATTGCATATCCATTTCCAAGAGCCTTTCCAAACATTGCTATATCTGGTTCGACATTGTAGTGCTTATGCAATCCACCAAATGTCTGCCTAAATCCAGAAGTACACTCATCAAAAATTAAGATGATATTTTTTTCATCTGCTAGCTTTCTTACTTTTTGAAGAAAACCATCTTTTGGCTCTTCATTTCTTAAAACCTCCATCTTAATTGTGCCAATGTTTTTATTTTTTACTATCTCATATAAAGCTTCATAGTCATTATATCTAAAGGGGAAAATAGTATTTTTTAGTACTTTTGGCACTCCGTTTGACTCAAGGTTTGGTAGCAAATGTTCAGTAAGATTGTTTTTATCATTAATGTTCGACGCAAGATACCAATCATGCCAACCATGATAACCACATATTGCTACGTTATCTTTTCCTGATGATGCCCGCGCTATTCTTATTGCCATAGCATTTGCTTCTCCACCAGATCTAGCAAATTTCGCCATATCTGCCCATTTATGCAAATTAATTAATTTCTCTGCCAAGTAAACTTCTTCTGGGCAGTTAAGTGTTGACATATTCCCAGATTTAACAACATTTCTGACAGCATCATCGACATCCTTGTTTGAATAACCAAGAATATTTGTTCCTATTCCCATAATTGACATATCTAAAAATCTTGTGTTGTCCATGTCCCATACATAACAACCCTTTGTTTTTCTATAATACGAGGGCCAGAGTTCTGGCAAAAACATTTCAGGTCGTTTTGATAGAAGCATATTTCCACCGGGAATTATCTTTTTTGCCTTTTTATATAATAATTGCCCAGTACCTTGCTTAATTTTATTTTTAACCATAATTTAATTATATCATTTTAATTACATGCTTGCTCTTTATTTTACCATGTTCTTGGATCAATTAATAATAAATCACTGGAAGCTAGATTATTCTTCTGAATTATTCTATCTTTATTGAACGATTTATAAATCATCTTTAATTGAGATAGACTTTCAAACCCAACTACAGCATAATTTATTCCGTGAATACTTTTTAAAAAACTTATACATCCATCAATTGGTGATAGTGATTGCTCATTAAGCCAATTATGGTAATTTTTTAATTGTTGTTCCCATTTATCAAATCTTTTTGGCAATTGTTTTTTCTTACACAAAAGAATACCTTGTAAAAAAATAGATCTTGCATGAATTTCAATATTGTTTGTTTTTAATTTTTCTAATAATCCTGACGAAATGAGTCTTTGATCAAATAAATTGACGGGAGCTTGAACAATATCAAATTTAAATTTTGAATTAATATTCAAATAATCTTGAGGAGAATAAAATGATATTCCAATTTTTTTTGCAATTCCTTTTTCTTTGCACATTATAAGTATTTTGTATAAATTTTCCGCATTTTTACCAAGCATGAGTGATGAATCGTGCACTAATAAACCATGTACACTTTTACGTTTTAATCTCTTTAATGAGAGATTAATATTATTTAATATTTCTTTCTCATTTTCACATTTATAATTAATATTAATTTTTGTTACCACATCAAAATCATTACCAAATTGATTCCCAACTATCTCTTCTGAACCAGAATAAGCTTGAGCTGTATCAATCATATTAATTCTCGATAAACGAGAAAACTCAGTAATTTTTGAAATTTCATTTTTATTTTTGTTTAACTTATGTTCTTGATTGTTTAATATGCCATAAGAGCCAGCAAATTGAGCAGTACCAAGTGATAGTTCCATAAAACAGAATTAACTTTTAAAATCAGAAAAATTAAGTGGCATATTTTTTCTGAGGTTTTTTAAGACTTTCTTTCCTATAGCAGTTTTAAAATATCTCGGATGAAGGCCTTTTGCAGGCCTAACAATTTTTATATTGTCTATTGTTAATTTATCTCCTTTTTTAATTTCTTTGGTAACATAAATAGACCTTCTGTGTTTTAGATTTTTAATCTCGTCTTTTGTTGGACCTACATATGGTTTTCCAATACTTGACCATGCTTTATAACTTTCATCTACTAGTTGTTTTAATTCTTTTGGCTCAATTGAAAATGTACTGTCCACTCCACCATCTTTTCTACTTATAGTAAAATGTTTTTCAATTAAACATGCTCCAGTCGCAATAGATGCTATTGGCACACCTAATCCAATAGTATGGTCAGATAAGCCAATTATACACTTAAAATGTTTTTTTAAATAAGGAATAGTTGAAATATTAGAATTTTCTGGAGATGCAGGATATGTGCTTGTACATTTTAGTAAAATTAATTTTTTACAACCATTTTTTCTTGCAACATTACACGCCTCCTTTAGTTCTTCAACTGATGCCATTCCAGTTGAAATAATCATTGGTTTCCCAGTAGACGCTACTTTTTCAATTAGTGGGAGATGATTATTTTCAAAAGATGCAATCTTGTATGCAGGAACATTAAGACTTTCCAAGAAATCTACAGCTGTTTCGTCAAAAGGCGAACTAAAGCAAACCATCCCTCTTGCATTTGCATATTTCATTATTTTTTCGTGCCATTCCCAAGGGGTATATGCTTTCTTATATAACGAATATAAATTTTGATTATTCCATATATTTTTTTTGTCTTTAATTGTAAACTCTGAATTTTTACTATTTAAAGTCATTGTATCAGCTGTGTATGTTTGCAGCTTTATTGCATGAGCTCCTGCATCAGAAGCTAAATCAACAAGTTTCAAAGCTCTTTTAAGTGATTGATTGTGGTTGCCAGACATTTCTGCAACGATAAAAGGAGGGTAATTTACTCCGATTCTGAACTTTCCAATTTTGACAAATTGGCGATCATTCATAATTTGTTAATTCCATTCTTTATATAGATTCAAAAACATTAGTGCATCCGGCTCGTAAATATCAGGCTTTCTATTATACAAAGCGTGATAGATCAGTTCATTCCAACTAAGTTCACCTGCACCCCATTTTAAAAATGCTTCACCAGAAATATGAATATCTAATTGAACATCCCTTTTAATTGTTTTTGTTGGTGAAATCTTTCCAAAAAGATTCCACTGATACAACAATTTATCAGTTGAAATTTGGTCTTTATCTATAATAGGTATTTCTGAATGGGTCATGATTGTAATATTAGTTCTCAAGTTGTTGTATATATCTCCTAATTTAGGAGGAAAGTTTTTTTCAATTCTATCTATCATATCTATAATTTCATTTTTAAGCGAGCTTCGATCACATTTTAATTTGTAAGGCAAATTATTATTATAATTATCTTTTATTTGTGGTGCTCTAGGGAGTATATCTTTTCTTAATTCAATTCTCACATCTCCTTTATCAATATTGATTAATGACGACATCGGATCAATAATGCTAACATCGTTGTAATTTTCATTGAATTTAATAATTTCATCAATCGTTGGTACTGAAATATAATTATTTTGATAATCAAAGGGATAATCAAGCTTATAAGAACCTCCTGCTGGAATTAGATATTGTGGTTTTAATTTTCTACCTACTTCAAAGAAACGTGACAAGGTAATTTTTTTTATACGCTCATTCTCTTCAGCCCTATTAATATTAACATGACACTGTGGATATGGTGAAGCTCCGGAGTATCCAGCAAATGCAATACTTATTTCTTCTAGCCCAAGCTCCTTTAATTTAGGAGATACGATATCATCGTAGTCAATAAGTGAATAAGGATTATCAACCTCATTAAATACTATACCATCTTTAGTTTTTACAATTGCTGATGTATCTAAATCATAGTCAATTAACGTTTCAGACTGAGCACTTGAAGTACTTATCTGCGGAAAAATACATATTTCCATTGTACCAATTTGTAACAAAGAGTACTCTTCAACTTCAATAATATATTCCTCAGGCCAAACTTTTTTAATTTGATTAATAAATCTTTTACTGTCAAAAGCTTTAACAATGATATATGGAATTTTTTTTTGAGTTTTAATTATTTCTGCTAAAAAACACTTATCAAAATGATCAGTATGTAAATGAGATATGTAAATGTAATCGACTTGTGTGACATTGATGTTTGCCAATATATCAGTAAAAGATATATTTTCACCCCATGCCGCCCACGCACCTAAATTTGCATTGAATTTAAGCGGATCCATCCATAAAGTTGTATTAGAGTCAGAAATAGAAACAAAAGAATTATTCAAGTTATACACTTTTGTGTGATTATCTGATACTAATTCCATTTTCAAATGCCTTTATAGCGTTAAAACAATTATTTATATTTTTTGACGATAAAATCAA
>CACHYW010000033.1 GCA_902584215.1 uncultured Pelagibacteraceae bacterium | reverse complement strand
CTTTTAAATGAAAAAGATAGTCCAACACATTTAAAAAATAGTGTTACCAGTAAGGGAGGAACAACTGAAGCTGCACTTAAAATATTAGAAAACAAAAATGGCCTAAGTGCGTTAATTTCTAAAGCCATAGATAAAGCAAGGAAAAGATCGAAGGAGCTCAGTAAGGCTAATTAATTTTGTATTATTATAGCCACTTCCAAGCCGCCTAAATAACTATCGTGCAAACTTATTTTTCCATTTATTGAGCCAAGTAGTGATTTAGTAGTTGCAAGACCTAAACCTGAATTTGTCTTATTTTGATTTCTACTTTTGTCAATCCTATAGAAGGGCTTGAATACATTTGCTTTTTCTTCATCATCAATACCAGGGCCGTTATCGTGAATATTGATTTTAATCATTCTGCTATTCACCTCAGCTTTGATGATAATTCTACCTGCTTTATCAATCGCATTATTCAAAATATTTGTAATTGACCGTACAAATACATTTTCATTAACGGCTGCAGCTTCATCGTTAAGTATCTCTAATTCAATTTCATGGTTCCTAAAATGAACATCATTTTTAATTTTTATGATAGCTTCTATAGGATTAATCACTGACCTATCTTTTGAATCATCAGAGGCTGCAAAATCAAGGTATTCAATTAGCATTTCATTCATATGGTTAATTTCATCATCTATATCTTTTTTTATATCCTTATTATCTAGTGTTTCTATTATAAGTTTCATTCTGGTTAATGGTGTCTTTAAATCATGACTTACCCCTGCAAGCATAAGAGAGCGCTGATCAATTTGTTTTAATATTCGATTTTTCATTTTTATAAATTCTTTACCAGCCTGTCTAACTTCAAGAGCTCCTGAAATTTTAAAATTATCTAACTCTTGTCCTTTGCCAAATTGCTCTGCTGCTTTTGCCAAGTTACTAATTGGTTTTACTTGATTTTTTAGAAATAAATAAGAAATTAGAACTAATATAAGCGCAGAGATAATCTGCCAACCAAGAAAAATATGATTTCGAGCAGTAGTTATTCTATCTTTCGGAAAAGTAATCATCATATATGAGGACTCAAATTGTATTATTACTTCAATTGTGTCATTAGGCGTCTCTTTGATAGAAAAAGGATTTTCAATTCTTGTGGCTAGTTCTTGACTAAAGCTATCAAGAATTTGTGTATTATAGTTTTTTGTTTCAATAAAAAATTCTAGCTGATCATAAGTATTTACGTCAAACAGAAATATTTCTTGCATTTCAATTTTATCAATTAGAGAACTCTTGTCTTCATTATATTGTCCAGTAACCATTTGTATTTCCATTGCAACTGATCTTGAAAGTCTATTGAGGGTACGCTCCCATAAACTATTATAGTAGTAAGATAAAATAATTAACTGAAACATGACGATAGGAAATAAAACTATTAAAATTGTTCGACCTAGTAAGCTTGTAGGAAGTAAATTTCTAAACATTATCTAATCAATCCACAGTTCATATCCTGAGCCTCTTTTAGTTCGCAAAAATCTGGGTATTTTAGGATTCTTTTCAATTTTCTTTCTTAATCTATTAATACATACATCTAATGTACGTTCTTGCGAAAAATTTAATTCTTTTATTAATTGATCTCTAGTAAATGACTTTCCTGGGTCAGCGGACAGCAGTTGCAAAATTTTCAGCTCATTTTGATTAAGTGATAAGTCTGCTTTTCTTCCTTTTATAGACCCATTTGATAAATCGATAACTATATTATCTAATTGGATTTTACTTTTAAAATTTTTAGTTGATGTTTTATTAATTATATTTCTTATTCTTAACAGTAATTCCTTTGGTTCAAATGGTTTACTCAAATAATCATCAGCACCAATTTCGAGTCCATGAACTCTATTCTCTGACTCATTCATAGCCGTCAGATGGATTATAGGCGTAAGAGATGACTGCCTTATATCTTTTGTGAGCTCGTAGCCATCTTGTCCTGGCATCATGATATCTACGATTAGTAGATCAAAAATTATATATTTAAGTAACTCTTTGGCCTCTTCCGCATTAGAAGCAGTAGATATAAGAAAGCTATGTTCTATTAAGTATGATTTTAAAAGGTTTCTAATTTTGTCATCATCATCAACAATGAGTAAATGCTGCAGATTGTTATTCATTATTTATTTCTATTAAATTGTTTACAACCATATTAAATCCCTGAACAGCGTTAGCCCCAGATTTAACATAAGATTTTGAGAGTTTATCTATTAAAGGCTTAATAACGTCATTTAATTTATCTTTAGCAATATCTGTAAGATATAAATTCTTTTTTCTGCCATCATCAGAATTAATTTTTTGAATAATAAATTTTTCTTTTAACAAAATTCTTAAAACTCTATTCAAACTTTGTTTTCTAATATCAAGAATATTTAACAGTTCATTAAATATTATCCCGGGATTTAGATTTATTATTAAAAGACACCTAATATCAGCCATACCAAGACCTTCATCGTCTAAATTATTAAATATTTCTTTTTCAAATATTCTATTGGCCTCAAAAAAATTATTTAATGAAATCTTGATACGGTCTTCACGCAGATAGAGCAGAGAAGATGCTTTATTATTAGATGTATTTAAGTCAGCCATTATGACATAGTTACGATAAAAATATATATTAATCAAGGAGTTTTTCTGTTATGTAATCTATTCTTATACAAGATAAAAAAATATGGAAATACCACCATTTGATAACAGAGATGGCTTTATATGGATGAATGGCAAATTTATTCCATGGAATGATGCTAAATGCCATGTCATTACCCAGGGACTTCATTATGCAAGTTCTGTTTTTGAAGGTGAGAGGGCTTATAAAGGAAAAATATTTAAATCTGAAGAACATACGAAAAGACTATTTAAGTCAGCTGAGACAGTTGGCATAAAAATCCCCTATACTCAGGAAGAAATTAATCAGGCTAAAGATGATCTAATTAGTAAGATGGGTTATCAAGATTGTTATGTACGTCCAATTGCCTGGCGTGGAAGTCAGCAGATGGGATTATCTACTTCTAATGCTGATATAAATGTTGCCATCGCAGTCTGGGATGATTGGGCATCATATTTCAAAATTGAAGATAGAAAAGCAGGTCTACGATTGATTACATCACCCTGGAAACGACCAGCACCAGATACAGCTCCATGTGAAGCTAAAGCATCAGGTCCTTATGTAATTTGCACAATGTCAAAGGAATTTGCAGAGAGCAATGGTTACAATGATGCTCTCATGCTTGATTATAGAGGTTATGTAGCGGAGGGAACTGGAGCGAACATATTCTTTATAAAAGATAAAACAATACATACGCCCATACCAGATTGTTTTCTAAATGGCATTACTAGGCAAACGGTTATTGAGATGGTAACAAAAAAAGGATTTTCAGTTGAGGAAAAACATATAATGCCGGATGAAATAACTAACTATGATGAGGCTTTTTTAACTGGGACGGCTGCAGAAATCACTCCGATACAATCAATTGATAATATTAAATTTAAGACTGGTGACGAAAGTCAAAATTTTCAGTTCATGCAAGATTATCACGATCTAGTAAGATCTTAGTCAAAAAATATTTCTATAGTATTGATATCCACTATATACCGACGCGATCATGGCAATCCATAAAAGTGCTATACCAAAATTATTAATTAATAATAAGCTGCTGTAAACATCAGCTAAGAGTATCAAAAATAAACTCCCCATTTGAGCCGCAGTTTTATATTTACCTAAATTTGATACAGGTATTTCTTTCTTATTAACATCACTTGATGCATATTCTCTCAAGCCAGAAATAAATATTTCTCTAGCTATAATTAGATATGCAGGTATTAGATGTATTCCTATCAACATGCTATCTGAAATAAAAGTAATTAAGATAAGAACTACGAAGAGTTTATCAGCGATGGGATCAAGCATTTTTCCAAAATTTGACGTATTTTTTGTATGTCTAGCAATTAACCCATCAAGATAATCGGTAATCGACATCACAATATATAAAACTATTGATAAGAAATTTATTAAATTTGAATCAGAGAAAATAAATATTATTAGGACTGGAAGCAGTAATATTCTTGAAATTGTTAATATGTTTGGCAATTTGGACATCAATCATTAAAGTAAGCATATATTTTTTCTGATAGCAACCTGCTTATTCCCTTAACTTTCATAATATCTTGAGATGACGCAGTTTTAACATTTTTAACTGACCCGAAATGATTCAGTAGTAGCTTTTTTCTAACTCTTCCCAAGCCTTCAATGGGTTCTAATTCTGATGTATGCATTTCTTTTTTTCTTTTCTCTCTATGAGCACCAATAGCATATCTATGTGATTCGTCCCTGAGCCTTTGCATAAAGAAAAATGAAGGTGTGTCTTTTTTTTATATAATTTTTCTTATCATTGAAAATAATCTGATCTAGACTCTCCTTTCTTCCTTCGCCTTTAAAAATTGAAGCTAATTTAATTTCACTTAAATTTTTCTCTTCTAATATTTTTTTAGCCAAATCATAGTGGCCTTTGCCACCATCTATTATGAGAAGCTCAGGTAAATTTTGATATTTTTTTTGATTTTTTATTGCTTCAGAAGAAAACCTTCTCTCGAGAACATGCCGCATCATACCATAATCATCTCCAGGTTTAACCTTGTTTGAATCAATATTAAATTTTCTATAAGACTTTTTATCAAAACCTTCGTTTGAAAATACAATCATGGCACCAACAGCATTTTTCCCAAATAAATGACTGTTATCAAAAGCTTCTATTCGATTAATATCATGGGCAATTCCTAAATCTTTCTTTAAGGCTTTTAAATTTTCTTTATCGGAAAACGACTGGGTAATATGATTTTTTAATGATAATTCGGAATTCCTTATTGCATAATTAATGATTTCTAATTTTTTGCCTTTTTTTGGGATTGAAAAATTTGTTTGATAAGAATAAATCGATTTTAGAGAGTTTTTTATGAGCTTAGAATTATTAATAGGCGTATTTATGAGTACATTTTTTGGAGGTGAATACTTTGTATAAAAATCAACTATAAACCTCTCTAATATTTCATAAGTTTCAACTTCTTCTCCGTGTTTTGGAAAGTATGATCTATTCCCCCAATTCTGGCCTGATCTGTATATGAATACTTGCACGCAAGATTTGTTTCCTTTTCTTGAAATAGATATCACGTCAGTATTTTTAATGTCATGCAAGTTTATATTCTGTTGACTTTGTATTTGAGTCAAAGCTTCAATTTTATCTCTATAACTTGCAGCTTTTTCATAATTCAAAATTTTACTTTCTCTTTCCATCTTCTTTGAGAGCTCTGCCTGTAGAGTACTGTGATGGCCTGAAAGAAAATTTTCAGCATTTTTTACAGTTGAATTGTAGTCTTTTTTATTAATTGTATCATTTACACAAGGGCCGCTGCAGCGTTCAATTTGATAAAGAAGACAAGGTTTTGATCTGTTTTCAAATATTGTATCGTCACATGAACGCAGCAAGAAAACCTTCTGTAATATTTTTAATGTATAATTAAGAGAGTTGATTGTTGCAAAAGGACCAAAATACTTTCCTCTAAATTTTTGCTTACCTCTATGTTTTGTAATTTGAGGATATTCTTGTTCATGATTAATAAAGATATAAGGAAACGATTTGTCATCACGAAGAAGTATATTAAATGGTGGCTTTAGTTTCTTGATTAAATTTGCCTCTAAAAGTAATGCTTCTTTTTCAGTTTGTGTAATCACAATGTCAATGTTTGATATTTTACTAACCATTCTTTTTATGCGGTTTGATAAATTGTTACCATTCAGGTAACTTTTGAGACGATTTTGTATATTCTTGGCTTTCCCTACGTAGAGTATTTCATCTTTTTCATTCAGCATTTTATAAATGCCTGCAGAAGTAGGAGATTGATTTATGATTTCTTTTAGATTTTCTGTATTATTCATTTTTAAGCGCGTGAGCGCTCAATTTCAATACCAGCACTCGCAGCCTCTTTTATTGCGTCCAATTTTTCTAGCCTAATCTTCATTGTCTCAATTCTTTTATTTTTGAAACATTCCAGAAATATTTTTTCAGCCAATTTCTCAAGAAGAACTGTATGGCCAGCACCTATAATTTTTTTAATTTTTTTTGATATTTGATTATAGCAAAC
>CACHYW010000032.1 GCA_902584215.1 uncultured Pelagibacteraceae bacterium | reverse complement strand
TTAAAAGTCAACAGTTCTAATTTCTTTGATTTGTTCAATTGATCAATATTTTTTGAATAAACTGATATGACATCCTCAAAGCACAGAACAGCCTTTATGCGCTGATTAACTTTATTTACGATTTTTTCTTCCCACATAAATCGTGTGATCATTAAAAAAAATGATCTTATTGATGGCAGATATTTAATATCGCTTACTTCAATGAGTCCATCCTGCAATATTGTCCCAATAATTTTTAATTCATCAGTATCAATTGCATTCAAATTCATATTTTTTAAACCCTCTTAATCTCTGCTCCACATGCTTCTAATTTTACTTCAATTTGTTCATACCCTCTATCCAAGTGATAGATGCGATTTAGGGTTGTTTCACCTTCAGCTGCTAATCCTGCTAAAATTAAACTTACTGAAGCTCTTAGATCAGTTGCCATAACTGGAGCCCCTCTAAATCCTGAGCAAGGATTAATAATTGCTCTTTTGCCATTAATTTCAATATTTGCTCCCATTCTATTCAATTCAGGTACATGCATGAATCTATTTTCAAATATGTTCTCGTCTATGACTGACTTAGTTTTAGCCATAGACATTAAAACCATCATTTGCGCTTGAACGTCTGTTGGGAAGCCAGGATATTCCTTTGTTTGAATTTCAATACCTTCACTAATATTAGATTTATTTACTGTTACACTATTTTCATCAAAAATTATATCAACTGGTAATGTCTTTAAAGTCTCTAAAACATTGCTAATGTGTTCAATGTTTAAATTTTCTAATTTAAGTCCATCTCCTGCTAATGCTCCAGCTATGATATAAGTAACAGCTTCGATACGATCAGGAATAATAGAATAGATTGAGCCATTCAAAGTTTTTACTCCTTGGATCATAACAGACCTATTGTCACCAAGTTCAATTTTTGCTCCCATAGTATTTAAACAATTAATTAAATCAATCACCTCAGGCTCTAACGCGATATTAGAAATTTCAGTTTCACCACTTGCTAATGATGCCGCCATAACAATATTTTCTGTAGCGCCAACAGATACTTTAGGAAGTTGAATCTTATTCCCAGTCAGTCCTTTAGGTGCGCTACATTGAATATATCCTTTTTCTAATTCAAAAGTTGCACCGAGCTTTGTAAGTGCGTCTATATGAATATCAATTGGTCGAGCACCTATAGCGCAACCTCCAGGAAGTGATACACTCGCCTCACGCTTTCTTGCAAGTAAAGGTCCTAGTACTAATATACTTGCTCGCATCTTTCTCACTAAATCATATTCAGCAATAGTTTTTTCCGTATCTGAATATTGAAGTGTAATAGAATTTTTATTACTTTCACTTTTTGCGACATTAACTCCAAGAGATGATAAAACCAAACTCATAGTTTTTACATCAACAAGATCCGGAACATTTGAAAGTTCTAATTTTTCATTAGTTAAAATACTAGCAGCCATAATGGGGAGAGCAGCATTCTTTGATCCACTAACAGGAATCACACCCCTTAGAGGTTGTCCTCCATTTATAACAATTTTCTGCATTGAATTTTATAGCTTGGGAAGAGTAACACCAGTTTGTTTCATGTATTTCCCTTTTCTATCCTTGTAGGAAATCTCTGGCGGAGCCTCTCCTTTATAGAATAGGAACTGACAGCCTCCTTCATTCGCATATATTTTTGCTGGCAGTGGTGTTGTATTTGAAAACTCTAAAGTTACATGTCCTTCCCACTCGGGCTCCAAAGGAGTTACATTAACTATTATTCCACATCTTGCATATGTTGATTTACCTAAACAAACTACTAATACATCTCTAGGAATTCTGAAATATTCTACGGTGCGTGCCAGTGCAAAAGAATTAGGTGGTATGATGCATTCTTTGCCTGGTCTATCAACAAAGCCTTTGTCATCAAAATTTTTAGGATCAACTAAGGCTGAGTCAACATTTGTAAATATTTTAAAATCTTCAGATACTCTTGCGTCATATCCGTAAGAGGACAATCCAAAGGAAATAGTTCCATCTTTTTTTTGTCCGTCTACAAAGGGTTCAATCATGCCTTGTTCTAAAGACATTTTTTTAATCCAGTTATCAGACATGATAGTCATCTTATTTTTCTTCTTTCTTCCGTTGATATTCTTTTCTTTTTCTTAAATTCTGTCTCAAAGCCTCTGATAGTCGTTCGGTATCATTAAGCTTTTTATTCTTTTGCTCGTCCTTCGAGGAACTGTTTGATTTCATCCTTATTCAACCCTGCTTTTTTAAGCTCTTTAACAAGTTTTTCTTCTTCTTTTTTATCTGTATTATCAGCTTGTTTGGACTCTCTTTTCTGTTGTTTTGCCATCGCGCGCTCTCCGCGTTTAGACTTGTAATCGTGATGAATGCCCATAATTATCTCCGTGAATTGCGCTACTTTATACAATTTTTTTATAGGATTCTCTAGTAAAAACAAGGAATGCTATTGAAGGATTATTTTCTAAGCTTATGGCTAGTCTTTAATGAACAGATCGCTTGAAAAATCAGAAAACTTTTCTGAACCATTTTCTGTAACTCTCAATGAGTGACTCGCTTCAACACCCCAATTACCAAATTGCATTACTGCAATCATGTGGAATGTGACATTTGGATGAAGAATAGTTTGGTCTCCTTTAGAGATATTTATTGTATGCTCACCCCAATCTGGAGGATATCCTATGCCAATTGAATATCCAGTTCGAGATTCTTTTTTAATGTCATGCTTGTCAAGAACAGCCCAAAATTTTTGTGCCACATCATCAGCTGTATTTCCAGGTTTAATGGCTGAAATGCCTTCATCTAAGGCTTCATTGGTAGCCTTAATAGCATCAATTTTTTTTTGCTCTGCTTTACCAAGCAACACTGTCCTCGCTAGTGGAGCATGATATCTCTTATGAACACCAGCGAGTTCAACAATTGTAGCTTCGCCCTTAACAAACTTCTCTTGTGTTGCTGTTAAATGAGATGCAGATGTCCCTACGCCAGTAGGTAGTAAGGTGGCGATGCTTGAGTACTCCCCACCAATTTCAGGTGTACCATAAAACATTGCTTTTTGAATTTCTCCTACGGCATCACATTGCCTAATTCCTGGATTTATTATGTCAATTGCAGTTTGCATAGCCTGATCGGTAATCAATGCAGCTTTTTTCATTAGTTCAATTTCATTATCTGATTTTATAAATCTCACCCAATTCACAAGCCTTTCAGAATCTTTGAGTGATGCATCAGGCAATCCATCAATAAGTTTCTGATAACAATAGGCTGTAAAATAATGACTATCCATTTCAAGACCAATTGATTGATTGTTCCATTTTTTATTTTTAATGATCTCGATAAGATAATCATAAGGATGATTGGGCCATGTATGGATATATTTTTCTGCATATACAATAATATTTTCTTGAGACCAACAGCTCTGTAAAAATGCACCACCAGCGTCTTGATCTCTTACAAATAAAAATGGCTCGTCTAAATCAACATGAACTAAAACACATTGTGCATAATAAAATGACCATGCATCATATCCTGTGAGATAATTCATATTTGCGGTATCTTGCGATATTAATAGATCTATCTTTTTTTCTTGCATCGACTTCTTAACTTTAGCAAGTCTGTCTATGTATTCGCTTTTAGGGAAATTCATGAATCTAGGATAGTCGTTCACAAACAAGTTTGGTCCAGAAAGAGGACCCGATCACAAGAAGTTTGTCATTAAAGTCGTATGTGGAAGAATGCAATGACTGGCCGTGTGTGCCCTCTGTTCCATTGCCAATAAGTATGTAACAACCTGGTTTAACCATCAACATTTGAGCAAAATCCTCAGAAAATAATTTTGGATCACAATTTCCATCAACTTTTTTTATTCCAACAAGATCTTCAGCAACCTTTGACGCAAAAGCTGCTTGTTCAGTTGTATTAATTGTCATGTTTGTTCGCGTATCGTATGTAAATTCAAATTTTATACCGTGAGCGTTGGCAATACCTTCAACAATATTTCGCATACTATCTTCAATAATTTTATTGGCCTCAGGCGAAAGTGCTCGAGCATCCCCAGAAATTATAGAATGACCAGGTAAAATATTTTCGTTTCCATCAGACTCAAATTTAGTAACAGATACAACCCCATTCATTGCAGGATTTAATTTTCTTGAAACTATTGATTGCAAGGAAGTTATAATTTGAGTTCCTACTGTTATAGTATCAACTCCCATATGCGGTAATGCAGAATGTCCTCCTTGACCCCAAAGATTGATATTAAAAAGACTTTCACTTGCTGTTATTGTTCCTGAACGAGTAGCAAAAGTACCAACCTCCATTCCTGGTAAATTATGGAATGCATAAACCTCATCTATAGAGAATTTTTCAAATAGGCCGTCATCGATCATAGCTTGTGCGCCTTGTGTTTTTTCTTCATCAGGCTGGAAAATGAAATAAACCGTGCCATTAAAATTTTTTGTTTCAGAAAGATATTTGGCAGCACCCAGGGCCATTGCCGTATGACCATCGTGACCGCACGCATGCATTTTTCCTTCATGAGTCGATTTATATTCACAGTCACTCTCTTCTTTTACTGGTAAAGCATCCATGTCTGCGCGTATACCTATACTCTTTTTGCTATTGCCATTTTTAAGGACTGCAACGATACCTTTTTTACCAATCCCCTCAAAAACATCTAATCCAAAACTTTTTAAAATCTCAGCAACTTTTGCTGATGTAATATCTAAATCAAAATTTAGTTCAGGATGAGCGTGAAAGTCATGTCTCCAAGCAATCATCTCTTTTTCAAAATTTTCTGTAACTACATTCATCTTTTAATATTTATAATTTCTTTCTCAGCCAATTATGAAACCTTTTTATTTCATACTCTTCGGGCATTAAGGATCCACTTTTACGTATTGGATTGTGTATGCCTTTTTGATTAAGTTCACAAGCCTCAGCATCCTGTTTCATTACGAGTACTGCAAAATCAACAACATTTTTCATTGAATATTTTTTGTCTTTAAGTGTTTCTTTTCGAAAAACCCACTCAGCTGTTACTTCTGTGAGCTCATTAGTTAAAGGAAGAATGCGAACCATTCTGATATGGTCAGTAAAAATTGCTAAAAACATAGATGGCCAGCTTGTCATATAAATATATCCAGGAAAGTCTGTCTGATTTTCTAGGTATTCTACACGATGCCCTTGCGCGCTGCCATCCATCGACCACGTTTCAGTTCCTTTTTTCATGCCGCCTTTATACTTTGGATCACTATGATTGATAAACTTTTTCCAGTTAGGATCATCTTTTATATCTACAAGTCTTCGGCCGTAAATAGGAACAAGATTAGATAGTTCTGGATGAAGGTTTGGACAATGTAGACACTCACTATAATTTTCCCAAAAAATTTTCCAGTTACATTTTATTTGTTTTTTCCATGTATGACCAATTTGATAATTACTCACATTCAGTTGCGAAAAAGCGTCACTATAATCTGGGAAAACTTTTTTTGAATTCCATTTAGCTTTATTGTCTAAGTTAATAAAAATTAGTCCATTCCAAATTTTAAATTTTACTTTGATCAAACAATTTTTGTCCTTTTTAAAATTTTTTGGATCTATTATTGAGGAAGTTTTTACAAGATTTCCATTACTTGCGTTGTAGGACCATTGGTGATACGGGCAAACTAATAAATTAGACTTTAGCTTGCCATTTTTTTCGTTTTTTAAAATAGATCCTCGATGGCTACAAGAATTATAATATGCATTCATATTTCCCTCTTTGTCACGCACAAGAAGGATATTAAATTTACTTATTTCAACAGTATGAAAAGATAATGGCTGTGATAAAGCATGTTCATGGCAAATGTATAGCCATTCCTTTGATAAAACTTTCTTTATTTCTTTATCAAATTGATTTTGATTGAAATACCAATTTAATGGTAGAGATTTTTCAGTTTTTTTTAAAATATATCCGTCACTCATGCTTGTAAAAATTTTATACCCTTATATTGTCTATGACTAGATATTATGAGAAAAATTCATTGGATTATTCTATTTAGTACCCTTGGTTTTTTAATTTTAATTGGTTCTCTATATTTATATAACTTATACAACGTACCTGTCCTATCAAAAGAAGAAATTTTAAAACTTTCTGAAGAAGCAAAAGAACAAAGAGAAAATATTACAAGACAAACTGTTTTTGAACCTTTTGAGTTTAAAAAACCCAACAAGAATAAGAATGTATATTTTGGCGATCTCCATGTTCATTCAAGCTTGTCATTTGATTCCTATATTTTTGGTAATCGCTATGGCCTAGATGATACATATAAGTTTGCCAAGGGAGAGCCTATGCTGAATATGTTTGGTGAACAAATGCAAATATCAAGACCTTTAGACTTTGCTGCAGTAACTGATCATGCAGAAACTTTTGGACTACAGGAAAGCTGTGCCGATCCAGAGATTACAGAGGAGTCCAAAATTACTTGTGCAAGATTGGAGTCTCCTAGTTATAGATTTTTTTTTGATCTTCGCGAGACATCTGTTGCGAGGCCACCAGTAAGCATTATGTCAGCTGCTATTGGCGATAAAGAAAAGGAAGAACGATTTATAAAATCTACATGGAACAAAATTATAAAAGCTGCAGATAATCATAATGAACCTGGAAAATTTACAACGTTTGTTGCTTATGAATACTCGCCCACATTACCTGATGGTGGCTATAACCACAGAAATGTTATATTTAAAAATAATACGGTCCCTAAAAAAGCTTTCTCACTTTTCGATGCTCACACAGCTATTGATTTATGGAAAAAGCTATTAGAAAGTTGCAACTATCCCTGTGAGTTTATGACAATACCACATAATGGTAATCGCTCATGGGGATATGCGTTTGCAAACCATACTATCGATAATGAACAATATACTCTTGAAGATTGGAAACTACGGAATAACAATGAGCCATTAGTTGAAATATTTCAGGACAAAGGAAACTCAGAATGCAGTACATTTTTTGGAAGTACTGACGAAGAATGTGATATTGAACAATTTTATCCAAAATGTGAAAATGATGATGATACATTATGCATTCAAGAAACTTCTATGGCGCGTGATGGACTAAAAAAAGGGCTTTCTTTGGAGAACGAATTTGGATTTAATCCCCTTGATTTTGGAATGATAGGAAGTTCTGACTCTCATAATTCTAATCCAGGAGATACAGAAGAATGGGATTACAGAGGTAGAACCAGCTTCGTTGGACCGTCTAAAAGAAGAGTTAAAGAAGGATTATTAATGACCCAACTTGTAAATAATCCAGGTGGTCTGGCGGCAGTTTGGGCTGAAGAAAACAATAGAAATTCTTTATTTGAAGCCATGCAAAAAAAAGAGGTGTATGCAACTAGCGGTACAAGAATTAAGTTGAGATTTTTTCTCAATTTTAATAGTACAGAAGAAATCTATAAGTCTATTGATCCAATAGCAGAATCCTATGA
>CACHYW010000031.1 GCA_902584215.1 uncultured Pelagibacteraceae bacterium | reverse complement strand
TTTATCAGCATAAACTAAGTTAAAACTAACAATCTGCTGCATTTTTAATGCACTAACCCATTCATCAAAATTCTTCGCCTTATTCATTTTGAACCACGCAGTAGAATGATTAATTGTATCCATGCCAACAAATCTTATTGCATAGGCTTTTTCACCATCTTTTAAAACAGGGCCATGCTCTGAATGATACATAGTGATTGGATAATGAACATATAACGGTCCAAATAACTTTACTCGAAAGACTTGATCTCTTTTTATAAAGTCAGTCCATTCGCCGTCCAATAAATATTGATCGTTATTTTTTGGATTTATCGTAAGCTTATATATATCAGATAAATCTGGTTGATTAACTGTAGCTCCCCAACCCAAGTGCTCGTTAAAGCCTTTATGAACAAATGGTGATCCAGGGAAAGTTCCGCCCATAATATTTAGACCTTCATCACTTTTGAGGTGAATTTCATACCAGGCAACTGGTCCAGTAAGAGGCTGGTGAGAGTTGATAATCAACATGGTTTCATTATCTCTTGATCTTCTTTTTGAAACAGCAAAAGCATTTGAACCTGAGGGTTTAAAATGTGATTTAATACTTGCAACTAAAGGGTTATTCGATAAATCATTTTTATTTATAGCTATAACTTGATTGTCATCACTCATTAAATTTATAACTTCATTTATTGTATGATCAATGCCATAGAATAAAGGCAATTGAAATGTCATCCCAACTAATAGATCTTTTGCTGTGGTTGGATAGATAGATTGATCAACTAATGTTGGATTTATTGCTGCATAATAATTTAATCCATCAGAGTATCCAGTTATATAATCAAGTGTTTCCTTGGGAATTTCAGTAATTTTTTTCTCAACTGTACTTTTAGTATCGAAAAATTTAATCAAAAAATCTAATTCGACTCCTTCAATTGCATCTATATTTTCCATTATATCACCATTTCCAGTTAAAAGTGCATAAAGGGCTGAGATAGAATCAAAAGAAAAATTAAAGTCAGAAAGAGTTCCTCTAGACATTTTAATCATCATTTCTATGTGCTCTAAATCGTCTTCAGCCTGAGCAACTGCAAATCCAAAAGCTGCATCTTTATCCCTTATGCCATGAATATGTGGAACACCATAAGTATCTCGTTTTATTTGATAACTATAATTTTTCTCCACCTCTAAAAATTTTTTAGAGTCAAAATTAATTGTATTTTTATAGTTTTGAAAAATTAAAAATATAACAAAAGTTACTACAATACCAAAAAACAAAAATAGTAATTTGCTCAAAACTATGCTGACTGTTTATATGACTGGGAAAGATCTAATGCAGGTAAAAAATCATTGCCTAAAATATGATCTGCTATTTTTTCAGCAATCATAATTGTTGGTGCATTTGTATTTCCACCAACTAGATTAGGCATTATAGAAGCGTCAACAACTCGAAGGTTTTCAACCCCTCGAACTCTCAATTTATCATCGACAACGGCATTTTCATCACTTCCCATTTTACACGTGCCAACAGGGTGATAAATTGTTTCTGCTTTTTCACGAATGAAATTTTCTATTTGTTCATCAGACTGAACTTCAATACCTGGTGATATTTCCTTTCCACGATATTCGTCGAATGCTTTTTGACTAATAATATCTCGAGACATTTTTACACCTTCTATCATAACATCCCTATCTTTTTGTTCAGCAAAGTAGTTTGGCTGAATTACAGGCGCAACACGAGGGTCAAGAGACTTTAGAGCAATATATCCTCTACTTTCTGGACGTAATTGACAAATATGATTACTAAAGCAGTGCGACTCTGGTAGTTTTGCACCATGATCTTGCAACAAGACGCTTAAAAAATGCATTTGAATATCAGGCACATCCAGAGACGGATCTGTCTTCAAGAAAGTGAGGACATTTAGGGGAATCATGCCTCCAGGGCCTTTTCTAAGGGTTCCCCACATGCCTAGTATCCATGCTTGCTTTAGAAAACCGAATGGGCCCATTACATATTTGGCATCTGTAACAGGCTGGGTACATTCGTTATGCGTAAGAATATCTAAATGATCTTGCAAATTTTCTCCAACCCCAGGGAGGTCACTAATAACATTTAAATCCCATTTTTTTAAATAATCAGCTTTTCCAATTCCTGATAGAAGAAGTATCTGAGGAGAATTTATAGCTCCACCACATACAATAACTTCCCTTTCGGCAAATACTTTCTCTAATTTGTTTTTTCTTAAAAATTCAACTCCGATGCATTTATTTTTTTTGAACAAAAGTTTTGAAGTTACCGAGTTGGTATAAATTGTGAGATTTTTTCTATTTTTTACAGGCTCAATAAATGAGTATGCCGTACTCGCTCTTCTTCCATTATCAATATTTTGAGATACGGGACCAACTCCCTCTTGATCTTCTCCGTTAAAATCAGGATTATATTTATATCCTGCTTGTTGACCCGCCTCTATAAATGCATGGTGAAGTGGATTGGTATCCAAATTTGGATTAGAAACTTTTAGTTCTCCATCAGATCCATGATATAAGTCAGAACCGTTTTCGTTATTTTCACTTTTCTTAAAATAAGGTAAGACTTCGTCATAAGACCAGCCAGCATTTCCAAGTTGTCTCCAGATATCATAATCACGGGCATGTCCTCTTATGTATAACATACCATTTATATTACTTGAGCCACCAACGCCTTTTCCTCTAGGGAAGAAAAGCTTTCGATTATTCAAATGTGGCTGCCCTTCTGTATAATATGCATAGTTATAGAGTTTTGCATCAAATGTTTCACCGGCCATAATCTTAGAAACACCTGAAGGCATTTTAATAAATGGGTGCCAATCAGTTCCTCCAGCTTCTAGAAGAAGAACTTTGACGTCTGGATTTTTTGAAAGTCGATTGGCTAGCACGCATCCAGCCGAACCACCTCCTGCAATTATGTAGTCAAAATTCATTGACATTATTTCCCCTCTAACAAGTCTTTTTTATATCGTTTCATATTTTCAACATAGTGCAAAGCGCTTAATTCAATTATCTTTTTTTCCATATCTGTCAACTCTCGTTTTACTTTTGCGGGAGAACCAACAATTAGTGAATTATCTGGAAACTCTTTTCCTTCAGTAACTAAAGCATTCGCTCCCACGAGACAGTTATTTCCAATTTTTGCTTTGTTAAGAACAGTTGACCCCATGCCAATTAGTGAGTTATCGCCTACTATACAGCTGTGAAGAATAACTTTATGACCCACAGTTACATTATTCCCAATAATAAGAGGCATGCCATCATCTGTGTGACAAACAGAATTGTCTTGTATATTAGAATTTTCTCCGAGAATAATTGGATCGTTATCACCTCTTAATACGCTACCAAACCATACGCTTGCATTTTTCTTAAGGGATACGTCCCCAATTACCACTGCATTGGGCGCTACCCAAAAATCCAAATTATCTTTATTTAATTGCTTATCGCCAAGTGAGTAAATCATAGGTTTTTATTTAATAAAATATTGTTTAAATATATAGTATCTTTTATAGACAAAAACTGAAGAGAATTATGGTTGCATTAGAAACTCCTATTTGTGATTTTGGCTGGAACGCCCCTGACTTCAACTTGCTTGGCACAGACGGTAAAAATTACCAATTTGATGATATCAAAGGAGCCAACGGTACCTTGGTTATGTTCATTTGCAATCATTGTCCATACGTTAAATCAGTAATTGGAAGAATAGTTGAAGATTCCAATTTAATAAAAGACAAAGGTATTGGCATTATTGCTATCATGTCCAATGACGTCAATGATCCTAAATATGGAGCAGAAGATTCATTTGAAAATATGAAACTTTTTGCACAAAATAATAAATTCACTTTTCCTTACGTTTATGACGAAACACAAGATACTGGCAGAGCATATAACGCAGTCTGTACTCCTGACTTTTTTGGTTTTAACGCTAAAAATGAATTGCAGTATCGAGGTAGGCTTGAAGCTTCGCAACAACAATTGATATCTGATGCAAAAAAAGAACTTCTTGAGGCAATGTTAAAGATAGCTGAAACAGGAGTAGGTCCAAAAGATCAAATACCAAGCATAGGTTGCTCTATAAAGTGGAAAGAATAGACTTTTATCTGTGATTATTATCACAACACAATGTTTTTTTCCTCAAATTGGAGGGATTGAGTCCTTGATGACTGGCATGGCTGAAGCTATGAGTAGCACGGGTAAGGACGTACTAGTTTTGTCTGATGGAAAAAAAACTTTAGATGATGAGAAAAAAAAATATAAAATAAAACGGTTCTCGGGTTGGAAGCCATATAGACGGAGACGTAAAGCACTTTATTTAAAAAAAATTACAGAAAATAACAATATCGAAGCTATTTATGCTGATTCATGGAAAAGCGTAGAATATCTAAAACAAGTAAATGTAAAAATAGTTGTACTAGCTCATGGTACTGAAATACCAAAAAAATATTTTGATAACTTTTACGCTTATTTAAATATTAAAAAAAGACGAATAATTAAATCTTATGCAAATTGTCAAACAATTGCTGCTAATTCTGCCTATACAAGGGATCTCATGATAGCATCATTAAAAATAAACTCTGATAAAATTAAAATTATCCATCCGGGAATTGATATCTATGGGGATTTCATAAGTGATGAAGATAGGGAGAATGTTAAAAAAATAATAAAAAATGCATCTCCTATTATTTCAACTCTTGCTAGAGTTGAAAAGAGAAAGGGCCATAAGTTTGTAATAAACGCAATATCAGAATTAAAATCAAAATATCCTAATATGCTTTATCTGGTTGCAGGCAAAGGGCCATACTTAGATGAAATTAAAAAATATGTAAAAATGTTGAATCTTGAAAAGAATGTTAGGTTTCTTGGTTGGATTACTGAACCAGAAAAGTCATTAGTTTTACAGAGCTCTGACGTATTTATAATGACTCCAAGTCAGGTTGGTGAGTCTATTGAAGGATTTGGCATGGTATTTATTGATGCTGCCTTTCATGGGATTGCTAGCATTGGAACTCTAAGTGGAGGAATATCAGACGCGGTAATCGATAACAAAACGGGATTATTATGCGAAGAGGGCAATCAAGATAGCATTACTAAAAATATTGATAAATTACTTAGTGATAAAGAATTGAGAGTTGAATTAGGATCAAATGGTAAAGAAAGAGCAAGAAGTGAATACTCTTGGACTGCAAAAGTAAATGAATACCTTAATTTATAATAGGCTCTCTAAATAATGGCTTTGGTAGCGGGAGAGGGATTTGAACCCCCGACCTAAGGATTATGATTCCTCCGCTCTAACCAACTGAGCTACCCCGCCAAAGAGTGCCATAATATAGAAATTAATTAGTTTGTCGAATGGATCCATCCGCCGCCCAAGAGACGTGTTCCATGTTCATCTTTAGAATAAAAAACACACGCTTGACCAGGTGAAACACTACTTTCTGGTTTTGACAAATTAACTATTGCTTTATTATCTGATTGAATTTCAATTACTGATTTTAATAAATTTCCAGTGGACCTTACTCTTACTAATATATTGAGATCAGATATGTCCGTGAGAAGATTTAATCTATCAACAATTATCGTTGAAGATTTTACTTTCTCTTTTTCAGCAACTATAACCCGATTTTTTTCTGAAATTATTTCTTTAACATATAAAGGGTTTTTCTCTGAAACTCCTAACCCTCTTCTTTGCCCAACTGTAAAATTGTGAATACCTTCATGTGAATTGAGAACTTTTCCCTCAGTGTCAACAATATCTCCTTTTGAATTCTTAACACTGTCTTTAATAAAATCTTTATAATTACCGTCTGGAATAAAACAAATATCCTGGCTATCTTTTTTATCATGTAAATGAAAATCTAAATTCTTCGCTATATTTCTTATTTCATCTTTCTTGTGATAACCAAGAGGAAAATCTAAAAAATCGAGATCCTTCTTTTTCGTTGTAAATAAAAAATAAGACTGGTCACGGTCAGTATCTTCCGGAATATATAATCTCCACTCATTGTTTACCTTAATTTTTTTTATATAGTGACCAGTTACTAAGCTCTTTGCATTTAAGTTCTTTGCAAATTCAATGAGATCCAAAAATTTTACTTTTTCATTGCAATTAATACATGGAATAGGAGTACGACCTTTTTCATAGTCATTGATAAAAGGCTGTATTACATTTTTTTTGAATATTTCTTCATAATCTAAAACATAATGTGGGATAGTTATATCACTAGCAATCTTTTTAGCATCTATTATGTCTGCGCCAGAGCAACAAGATTTTGATTTAGAAATTTTCTTCTCATCATATAACCTTAATGTAACGCCAATGACATTATCATTTTCTTTTTTCATTAAGGCTGCAGCAACGGAAGAGTCAACTCCTCCCGACATGGCTACAACTGTAGGCTTTTTATTTTTTATTTGAAGTGTTGTACTTTGCATAATAGTTATTAAATTCAATTGGTATGTATAATATATTTGCCCTATTGTCTAATCTACAAAGACTAGCTAGAAAATGATTATAGACGACGATAAATCCCAAAAACTAATTACATTAGCATTTAATGCGGGACAAGAAATTGTAAGAATTTACAATAAAAAAGTAACTAAAAAGATTAAATCAGATAATAGCCCTGTAACAAATGCTGATTTAAAAGCAAACTCTATAATATGCAAAGGATTAAGAAAATATTTTCCTAAAATTCCAATTGTTTCAGAAGAATTGGATAATAGTCGCATTAAAAACAAAAAAATATTTTGGCTTGTTGACCCACTAGATGGAACTAAAGAATTTCTCAAGGGTAATGGAGAGTTTACAGTTAATATTGCTCTTATTATTAATAAAAAGCCTATTTATGGTTTAATTTATATGCCAGCTAAGAATAAGTTTTATTACACAAAGAGTAAAAAGTCATATTTTGCTAAATTTGATCAAAAAGGAAAACTGAAGAATATAAAAGTTATTAAAGTTAAAAAAAGAAATAAAAATATTTTGGTGTTTAGTCGCTCCCATGGCCTGTCAAAAGAAAAGATATTAGAAGCAAAGAAGGCTGTATTTAAGAAATTTAATGCTAATAAGATCATTAGAACAGGTAGTTCAATTAAATTGTGCTATATTGCTGATGGCACTGCGAATATTTATCCAAGACATGGTAGGACTATGGAATGGGATATTGCAGCTGGGGATGCAATCTTAAGATACGCTGGAGGCCGCATTAAGACACTTGATAGAAAAATAATGAAGTATGGTAAACCTAATTTTAAAAATTCATCATTTATAGCCAAAAGTTAAATAAACTCTATTGGCTTTCCATAAACATTTTTTACAATTTTATTATTCCAAAAAACTTTTTTGCCATTAACAATTGTACCAATAGGCCAACCCGTTAATTTTTCTCCATGAAATGGTGACCAGCCACATTTACTTTTCATATCTTTATTAAGTACTTTCTTTACTTTATTTAAATCAACGATAGTGATGTCTGCATCAAATCCAACTTTGATTAAACCTTTATTCTTAATTTTGAAGATTTTTCTTGGATT
>CACHYW010000030.1 GCA_902584215.1 uncultured Pelagibacteraceae bacterium | reverse complement strand
TATTGGTCTCTTATTTTTTTTCATATAAATTTATTATCCCCCAGGTTTTCTTGAAAAAAATTTATTATACTTATCATCTTCTTTCTCATATTTTTCTGCATCAGATGGTGGATCTTTTTTCAAGGTAATGTTTGGCCATACATCTGAAAATTCTGTATTGATTTTTAACCATTTTCCTTCTTTATCTTCTGTATCAGAAATTATTGCATCCACCGGACATTCAGGCTCACAAACTCCACAATCAATACACTCCTCAGGATTGATTACTAGCATATTTTCACCTTCATAGAAACAATCAACTGGGCAAACTTCCACACAGTCAGTGAATTTGCATTTAATGCAATTCTCATTTACTACGTATGTCATAGTGATTAACCTGTAAGTCTTTTTTTGATTTCCCCAACTTTAAAATCTTCAATATAAAGTAGTCCTGATAGTTTTCTTATAAGAGCATTTTCGTAATCATCAATTCGTCCATCAGCAAGAATTATTTTCCAAAGCATCTCAATAATTGCAAGTTTTTCTTCATCATTTAAGGCTGAATTTATTTTTGAGGTAAACTGATGAATATCACTGGCATTTTCGACCATGGAAGCAGATACCTCAAACAATCTACTTAAGCTTGCATCTGCTAACTTGTAGTAATTATTAAGCAACTTAAGAATTTCTTCTTTTTCAATTTCATCAAATATGCCGTCGTGTTTTGCTGTGGTAATCATTAGTGAGGCTACAGCCAACTGCGTAGCATCAAATTCGTTGTCTTCTATAGTTTCAGCCTTTTCAAATAATGACGTAAATTTTTCAAACATAGTATTATTTTTGTATGTTAAATATTAACTGATACAACATATTGTTTATAATATAGAACAAAACAGGTAGATTATGTGTCCGAATCACTAACAAGCTGTGTTCTTTAAATATTCTATTTTTTTTTATAATCATTTAATTATATACATCACATAATCTAATTTACAAAGTTTCTTAATTACATATGAAAATAAAAAATAGTGAAAATTTTATAAAGTGGCAGAAAAGCTTTGAACGAGAAACCAAGATTGATCTCAATAAGGCGTCTTATGAAACAGATGAAGGTATTGAAATAAAGCCAGTTTATACAAAAGCAGACATTGAGAATCTTTCATTTGTAGATAATGACTCACTCCCTGGTCAGTTGCCATATACGAGGGGCCCAAAAGCTTCAATGTACACAAATAGACCTTGGACGATAAGGCAGTATGCTGGGTTTTCTACAGCAGAGGAGTCAAATGATTTTTATAAGAAAAATTTAAAATCTGGTCAAAAAGGTCTTTCTGTTGCTTTTGATCTGCCGACTCATAGAGGTTATGACTCTGATGATGATTTAGTAATGGGAGATGTTGGTAAGGCTGGTGTTGCCATTGATACTGTTGAAGACATGAAAATTCTATTCAATGACATTCCACTTGATCAGATGTCTGTATCAATGACGATGAATGGGGCAGTGCTTCCTGTCTTATCCTCATTCATTGTTGCTGGGGAAGAGCAAAATGTTAATAAAAATTTACTATCTGGAACTATTCAAAATGACATTTTAAAAGAATTCATGGTGAGAAATACATACATTTATCCTCCTGATCCATCTATGAAAATCGTTGCTGACATAATTGAATTTACATCTAAGGAAATGCCAAAGTTTAATTCAATTTCAATCTCTGGCTATCATATGCAAGAAGCAGGTGCAGATAATGTGCTTGAACTTGCTTACACACTTGCTGATGGCATGGAATATGTAAGGGCAGCTCTCTCAAAAGGGTTAGATATTGATGACTTTGCTCCACGTCTTTCATTCTTTTTTGCAATCGGAACTGATTTCTTCATGGAGATTGCAAAACTCAGAGCGGCTAGAACATTATGGTATAAAATAATGAAAGATTTTGGTGCAAAAAATGAAAAGTCCTTGATACTCAGAACACACTGTCAGACTTCTGGAGTATCACTTACTGAAAAGGATCCATATAATAATATCATAAGGACATCTTATGAGGCACTCTCTGCTATACTAGGTGGAACTCAGAGTTTGCACACCAATTCATTTGATGAAGCAATTGCTCTTCCTACTGATGAGTCTGCTCGAATAGCTAGAAATACCCAGCTTATTCTTCAAAATGAGACTGGTGTAACGAATACTGTAGATCCATTAGCAGGATCATATTTTATAGAAAGTCTTACTGACGAATTATCAAAAAAAGCTTGGGAGGTTATAGAAGAGATAGAGTCGCTTGGAGGGATGACAAAAGCTGTAAAAGCGGGTGTGCCAAAATTAAAAATTGAGGAGTCAGCCACTAAAAAACAAGCAAAAGTAGATAGTGGGTCAAGAGTTGTTGTTGGAGTGAATAAGTTTAAAAACCCTAAAGAGCCAAAGGTAGATGTTAGGGTAATTGATAATAATAGAGTGAGAGATGATCAAATAAAAAAGATAAATGACGTAAAAGCCTCTAGGGATCAAAAGGCTGTTGATGAGTCTCTGGCTAAATTAGTGATTGCAGCCAAAGAGGATAGTAATTTGTTAGCGCGTTCAATTGATGCTATAAAAAATAGAGCAACAGTTGGAGAAGTTTCAAAAGCGTTAGAGCAAGTATATGGGAGACATTTTGCAACATCTTTAAGTGTCTCGGGGGTATATGGAAAGCATTTTGAGGGTGATGAGGATTTTATGAATGTAACAAAAAAAGTAAATATTTTTGAAGAGGAAAATGGTCGAAGACCTAGAGTTTTGGTAGTTAAGATGGGTCAAGATGGTCATGATAGAGGAGCAAAGATTGTTGCTACGTCATTTGCAGATATGGGATTTGATGTTGATATGGGTCCTTTATTTCAGTCTCCAAAAGATGTAGCAAAAGATGCAATCGAGAATGATGTGCACGCAATAGGTGTCTCAACACTTGCGGCAGGTCACAAAACACTTGTACCAGAGCTCATGAAAAGCCTTAAAGAAATAGATCCCAAGTCAAAAATAATTGTTTTTGTTGGCGGAGTTATACCTGAGCAAGACTACAATTTTTTATATGAAAATAATATTTCAGCTATCTTTGGTCCAGGTTCAAATATTATTGAATCAGCAGAAAAGGTCATTGATTTGATATCAGATAAAATTCACGAACATAATTAAATGCAGCTTGTCGAAAAAATTATTAAAGGTGAAAGAGCTGCAATTGCTAAAGCTATTACATTAGTAGAATCCTCTAGGGAAAATGATAAAAATGAAAGTAGAAAACTAATTTCAGAGCTATTAAATAAGCCAGGCAAATCAATTCGTGTTGGGTTTTCAGGACCGCCTGGTGTTGGTAAATCGACATTTATCGAATCATTTGGTCGTTACCTTGTAGAAAAAAATTATAAGCTTGGCATTTTAGCTATTGATCCATCTTCACAGATTACAGGAGGGTCGATACTGGGTGACAAAACAAGGATGATAGAAATTTCTAAAAATCCCAATACATTCATAAGGTCTACTCCCTCAAGAGGTTCGTTGGGGGGGCATCTCAGTTGGAACAAGAGAAGCATCAATCATATTGGATGCAGCGGGATATGATTTTATTTTTATTGAAACTGTTGGTGTAGGTCAGTCAGAAACTATGGCGACTAATTTAGTAGATATATTTTCTTTAATTGTAGGACCAGGGTCTGGAGACGAGCTACAGGGTATAAAAAAGGGAATAACAGAATACGCCGATATATTTATAGTTAATAAAAATGATGGTGACCTGAAATCTGAAGCCTCTAAAACTGCTTCTGATTATAAATCAGCAATAAGTTATTATAAAAAATCAGATGACACTGCTGATAAGGAGGTCTTACTTGTCTCGGCCATTGAACAAACTGGTATGAAAAAAGTAATTGAAACTATACAAAATATAGTCTCACAAAATAAGAAAAATAAAAATTTTGATGAAAGGCGTGCTAAACAGTTTACTTATTGGATAGAGGAAGAGGTTAGAGAAATAATCCAATTTAATCTTCAAAAGAAAATCAAAGAAGACGGTAGTATTAGTCAATTGTCACAAAAAGTAATGGATGGTAAGATTCAAATGTTTGAAGCCATTGAAGCTATTACTCAGAATTTGCAGAATAAATAATCATATTGACAATATTTATTATTATCTTTAACTAACACGAATTATGACAAAAGCATGTGATTTATCTGGCAAAAAAGTTCAGTTTGGAAATAACGTAAGTAAAGCCAATAACAAAACTAGAAGAAAATTCAATGTTAATCTTCAAGCGGTAACTTTTAAAAGTGAATTGTTAAATAAAAAAATAAAGTTATCAGTGGCTACATCGTCAATTCGAACAGTCTCGAAATTTGGTGGTATAGATGAATTCCTAACAAATACAAAAAGTAAGAAATTATCGCTTAAAGCCAAGAGATTACAACGTGCAATGGGCATAGCTGCGAGTAAAGTTAGTTAGCAAGCTGACTTTTACTTTTTTTTCTCACTCTCTTCAAATAAATCAACCAACTGTTCTGTCATAACATCAGCTAGCTGTTCAGCATCGACTATGGTAACAGCTCTTTTGTAGTATCTAGTAACATCGTGACCTATGCCTACAGCCAACAATTGAATAGCTGACTTTGACTCTATCCATTCGATTACACCTCTTAAATGTTTTTCAAGATAATTTCCTGTATTTACGGATAAAGTACTATCATCTACAGGAGCTCCATCGGATATAACCATTAATATTTTTCTTGCTTCATATCTGACTTGCAACCTTTTATGTGCCCATAAAAGTGCTTCTCCATCAATATTCTCTTTCAATAGTCCCTCACGCATCATAAGGCCTAAATTTTTTTTTGATCTACGCCATGGTTCATCCGCAGCTTTATAAATAATGTGTCTTAAATCATTTAATCTTCCTGGTGCTGGAATTTTCTTGTTCTGCATCCAATGCTCTCGACTTTTGCCACCTTTCCAAGCTTTTGTTGTAAAGCCAAGTATCTCAACCTTAACACCACATCTTTCGAGTGTTCTGGCAAGAATATCAGCGCTCATCGCAGCTACAGTAATGGGCCTTCCTCTCATTGATCCAGAATTATCAATTAAAAGTGAAACTACTGTATCCTTGAAGTCAGTATCCTTTTCTTTTTTGAAAGATAATGAGTGATATGGGTCCATTATAATCCTGGTTAATCTTGATGTATCTAGCAATCCCTCTTCTAGATCAAAATCCCAGCTTCGGTTTTGCTTAGCAAGCAGTTTCCTTTGTAATCGATTAGCCAATCTAGAAATAATTGTTTGATACGACTTTAGTTGCTGGTCTAAGTAAGCGCGAAGGCGGTTTAATTCTTCATCTTCGCATATATTTGAAGCAGTAATTATCTCGTCAAATTCCTCAGTGTAAACGCCATACTCATTTAGTATTTGTTCACTTGAATTCTCAGCTCTATACTGAGGTGTTGCATTTTCACTATTTCCTTCATCAAACTCTGAAAGTTCATCATCCTCTTGTTGGTCAATATTCAT
Source organism: uncultured Pelagibacteraceae bacterium (assembly GCA_902584215.1). Taxonomy (GTDB): domain Bacteria; phylum Pseudomonadota; class Alphaproteobacteria; order Pelagibacterales; family AG-422-B15; genus CACNXQ01. Next base: position 3,057 of record CACHYW010000030.1, on the reverse strand, counting down.
TTCTGTTTCTTCATACCCCACCTCCTCTTCTGACTGTGAGGCCTCATCATCACTAAAAGATGACTGATTCTCCATCTCATCTAATTCATTATTTTCGAGTTGCTCTGTATTTTGATTTTTTTCCTCTTCATTCTTTTCATCATTAGCATTTTGGTCATCGTAATAGTCTAAGTCATTTATTAATTTATTTACATTTTCAGCAAAAACTTTTTGATCATAAATATTCTCTAAGAGTGAATTGGAAGAGTCGCCAATCCTACTTTGAAGCCATTTCTTCCATACACTTATTGCTTTATCAGAATCTTTAGGCAGATAATCAGGACTGACTTTATTTCTAAAATATAAATCAATAGCATCCTCAATATCAATATCAGATTGTTTAGAGATTTCAGAAATGTTTTTGTCTTTAAATTTATCTTCATAGAGAGAATGTAAATTATTTTTAACACCCCTCATCAATTTACTGCCTATTAGTTGTATGCGAGTATCTTCAAGTATTTCATAAATCTTTCTATTTTTTTCTCCGGAGGGCTCGTATTCTTTGAAAGTGTCTTGATTGTGGTATTTATATCTTAGGGCTTGATTATCAGCATTCCCTCTAAGCTGGCTTAGCGATTCAGGATTAACATCTAACTTTATCTGGGGTAAAACAATCTTATTTTCAGATGAAGAACCGGTATCTTCGAACACAACTTCAAGCTCTTTGTTTTCAGCGATAGCCCTTGTAGCAGATGAGATAGCCCTTTTGATATCTTCTAAAATATCTTCTTTCACTATATTAAGTTAAACTCATTCTTTTCTAATGAGAGATCGTCACCAAAACAGCGTTGATAATATTCAGATATAATCTGTCTTTCACTCTCATCACATTTATTTAAGAAAGTAAGTTTGAATGCCATTGCATAATTAAAGTCAAATATCTCAGCATTTTGAGCCCAGGTTAAAACTGTTCGTGGACTCATAACTGTTGATATATCTCCATTTGATAGCCCTTTTCTGGACAGGTCTGCTACTTTAATCATAAGCTCAATGATTTCTTGCTTTTCTTGTGTGTTAAAGGAAGGAACTTTTGAGAGCATGATTTGTTTTTCTTGCTCAAAATTAAGATAATTGAGTGTGGTTACAATATTCCACCTATCCATTTGACCCTGATTAATCTGTTGCGTTCCATGATATAAGCCCGTGGTATCACCTAAGCCAACTGTGTTTGTTGTTGCAAACATTCTAAAATAAGGATTTGGTTTTAAAACTCTATTTTTATCTAGAAGTGTAAATTTACCATCTGCTTCCAAGACTCTTTGTATTACAAACATGACATCAGGCCTACCTGCATCGTATTCATCAAAAACTAATGCTGTTGGATTTTGCAATGACCAAGGAAGAATTCCATCCTGAAATTCTGTTACTTGCTTGCCTTCTTTCAATACGATCGCATCTTTACCTATTAAATCAATTCGGCTTATATGACTGTCAAGGTTAACTCTAATACAAGGCCAATTAAGCCGCGCTGCAATTTGTTCGATATGGGTAGATTTTCCAGTACCGTGTAATCCCTGAACCATTACCCTTCTATTATATTTAAAACCTGATAAAACTGCCATTGTTGTTGCTTTATCAAAACAATAGCTGCTATCGATATCTGGAACATATTCAGACTTCTTTGAAAACCCCTCAACGTGTAAATCTGTATCAATGCCAAAGGCCTGATTTACTGAAATAGAAATGTCAGGCTTATTTTGAATTAGGTTTTCTGTTGCTGTCATGTTGATCCTTTATTATTTTGTAGGCTTCTAGAACCTTAGTAAGTTTTTCTTTGTTTTCTTCATTCAGTCCAACTGTATCAGGGTGAAGTTCTTTTACAATCTTTTTGAATTTAGATTTGATATCCTCTAATGAACTTTCTTTTTTGTCCATACCTAAAGTTGCCAGCGCATTTAGATACTTAGAACTATAAAAACTAGGGTGCATATTAAGGTTTTCAAGATTATTCATACCAGAAAACATCTGTTCGGAGATTTTTGATATTTTTTCGAAGTAATTGACATCATTCGTGCCTATTTTTTTGGTTTTTCTGTGGCCAATGATGTCGTTTTCAATAAATTCTTCAATTTCGTCAGCAGACATATCAGAGAAATAATTCCACTTTTTATTATATTCTCTAATATGCTTCAAACAGAACCATACATATCGCTTAAGCTCTTTTGGCGATGAAGGTGCTTTAAATTCTCCATCATTTGGGCAATTTTCAAAAGAGCATTTTCTGTTATCCATATCGCAATTAATTATGTTAAATATATATAATTATATATGAGTCTTGAAAAAAATATAAATAGGAAGATTAATGATTTTTTTAAACCATCATTTTTCAAAATAATAAATTTTTCTGACCAACACAAAAACCATTATTCTGGGGAAAATAAAGATACCTCCCATATAAAACTTATTATAGTTTCTGAAGAATTTTTAAACTTATCACGAATTGATAGAGAGAGAAAAGTGCATAAAGTACTCGAACAAGAAATTTTAAATGATATTCATTCAATTAGACTAAAGCTGCATACTGAAGCAGAATATTCTCTAATTAAGTGAAGATATTTTTACTTGAGTAATAATATTTTTATTTGTTCCTAATATTTCAAACTTAAAACCATAATATTGAAAAATCTGACCAGTCTTAGGAAATGATCTTGACTCATTTATTATCAGCCCTGAAATCGTATTTGCTTCTTCATCAGGTAAATCCCATCCAAAACTTCTATTTATATTTCTTATTTCCGTCGAACCCTTTACTTTTACTGAACCATCTTGATTTCTCTTTATGTCAGAAAGCTCAATATCATGCTCATCACTTATCTCACCAACGATTTCCTCTATAATATCTTCTAGGCTAATCATTCCGCTCAGTACCCCGTACTCGTCTACAACCATAGCCAATTTAATTTTTCTATTAAGGTGCATTTGAAGTTGATCTTTCAGAGAAGTTGTTTCTGGAACGAACCATGTTTTAATAAGTGAATCCTTTATATCTTCCCGTGTAATTGAAAGGGTTTGTTTTTC
>CACHYW010000029.1 GCA_902584215.1 uncultured Pelagibacteraceae bacterium | reverse complement strand
TTTACTGCACCAAAAATGCCTCAGCAATCGGAAAAAAAAGTTAATAATAGAATTATTAATCCCTCACATTATCAAGCAAAAAAAGTGAAAAAATTTCTAGAAATTAAAACAATAAAAGAGAAGAAAGTAAAAAAAATATTTGAGACAAGAGATTTTGTAGTCTATCCGACTCATGGAGTTGGACAGGTAATCGATATCGAAAAAAGAGAGGTCGTTGGTCAAAAACTTGAAATGTACGTCATCGAATTTGTGAAGGATAAATTAATACTTAGAGTACCAGTTGATAAGGCAAAAAAACTTAGTCTGAGAAAGGTCTCAAGACCATCTAAAATTCAAAATGTTTTAAAAATTCTTTCGCAAAAAGCAAAAATTAAAAGAACTATGTGGAGTCGACGTGCCCAGGAATATGATTTAAAAATAAATTCTGGGGAAATTGAGCAGATAGCAGAAGTAGTGCGAGATTTAAATAGGGCAAATAATCAGATCGAACAATCTTATAGTGAACGTCAACTCTTTGAATTGTCCTATGATCGTTTTTTAAGAGAAGTAATTGCAAGTCTTAAAATTACTGAAGAAAACGCGATTAAGAAAATTGATAAAATTCTAGGAAGAGACAAATTAAAAAACGCCCCTAGTCTATTAAACTAAGGGCGCAAAAAAAAAGCATTGATTAATCAATGCTATTTATCTTTTCTTTTTTTTCCTTCTAGCTGGCTTCCTTTTAGCGGCTTTTTTCTTCTTTTTAGGAGCTGCTTTTTTCTTGGCTTTTTTCTTTGCCTTAGCAAAGATTACTTTAAGTTCCTCCATAATTATCTCCCCCCATTTGGGTTTAGTTAGAGGTTAATTAATGAATCAAAAGTTTGATTCGTTATATCCAATGATTAAACTTTTATTGAAAACTGTCAATTTTTGTATCTTTTCAAAGATAAACGTATGTTTGGTAAAATATTTATTTTATTTTAAATTATTAGTTACTTTATTTAAATACTTATTCTTATTGAATTTTTTTTTAAAAAAAACAATCTTTTTTTAATTTTTTATTTTAAAACAAATAATTAAAAAAAAATTGCTTATAATTTTATTTTTAAAAAAATGTGCGCTCGTAGCTCAGTAGGATAGAGCACAGGATTCCTAATCCTGGGGTCGGATGTTCGAATCATCTCGAGCGCACCAGAAAATTGTTTCCTTAAGATATTTCTAAACCGTTACTTACCATCTCTTGTGTCTCTAGAAGTATTACTTCTTTATTTTCAGTTAGTGCCCCTAGCACTAATACTTCTGAGACTATTCCTGCAATATTTCTATTTTCAAAGTTACATACAGCAACAATTTGTCTGTTAATTAGTTCATCAATTGCATAATTTGTAATTTGAGCTGAACTAATTTTTGTTCCTATTACAGGTCCAAAATCAATCGATAAAACATATGCCGGTTTTCTCGCTTTCTTATTAATTTCAGCAGATTTAATAGTACCTGTTAAAATTTGTATTTTTTGAAAATCTTCGTATTTTACAACGCTTTTCTTATCTATAAGAGCCATATTGGCAGTTTTTAATACCCTTCATTGTTTGATTAAATTTGTGTTTATTTATTCAATTTGTATTTTAGCGTCATGTCAAGTTTTGATGAAACAAATGAAATGAAAGCTTTCACTAAAAAAGCAATGTCTATCCCACTTTTAGGTGAGGAGCATGAAAAAGTATTAGCTAAGAAGTGGATTAAGAATAAAGATGAAAGTGCTCTTCACGAACTCACACAATCTCACATTAGATTGGTAATTGCGTTTGCCGTAAAATATAAAAATTATGGTCTAAATCTTAGTGACCTAATCCAGGAAGGTAATATAGGGCTAATGAAAGCTGCTGAGAGGTTTCAGCTTGATAAAGAAGTTAGGTTTTCCACTTATGCTGGATGGTGGATAAGAGCTTCGATACAGGATTTTGTTCTAAAGAACTGGTCACTAGTTAGAATAGCTACCACATCGAAGCAAAAAAGTCTTTTCTTCAATCTTCGGAAGTTAAAACATAAAATTCATCAAACTGAACATGGGTCGATTGACTTCAAAACAGCTCAGGGAATTGCTAATGACCTAAATATATCTACATCTGATGTAATTAAGATGGATAGTCGAATAAGTCAGAACGATAGTTCTTTAAACCATAAAATAAATGATGATAGTCAAAATGAATTTCTGGAGTTAATTGAAGATGAAGATGCGCGGCCTGATGATAAAGTATTTGAAAAGGATCAAGTAAATTTTAAAAAGGAACTTATTAGTAAATCGCTTGAAATATTAGACGAAAGAGAAATTAAAATTATTAAAGATCGTCATCTAGTTGAAGAAACTAAAACACTAGATATATTGGGAAAAGAACTTAAAATTTCCAAAGAAAGAGTAAGGCAGATTGAAAAAGGGGCTATGATGAAGTTAAAGTCATACATTTCAAATTCCCAAAGTAAGGATCTTCTTTTTAGCTAACTAATTCGAGCATATGTTCACCTAAAACTATAGAAGCTGTTAGCCCAGGTGACTCAATGCCAAAAAGGTTAATTAAATTTGGCACTTTATGTATTTTTTCACTTTGTATCATAAAATCACTTTTACCCTCACCACGATTTTTCAACTTAGGTCTTACCCCTGAATAACCTTTTTTAAGTAAAGTCTTATCAAAAGTAGGAATATATTTTTTAATATCTCTATAAAATGCATCAAGCCTATTCTCATCAACTTTATAGTTTATTTCATCAATCCATTCTACATCTGGACCAAATCGTACTTGCATTCCGATATCTAAACCCAAATGCAAGCCAAGACTTGCTTCATTTGGTATTGGATAAATCAAGTGCCTAATATTTAAATCTTTACTAGTCTCAAAATAATTTCCTTTAGCATAATAAGTCCTGGGGATTAATGATTTATCCAGATAGGATATTGATTTGGCAACTTCTTCAGCATAAAGACCTGCTGCATTGATTAAAATTGTAGATTCAATCTTAATTTCATTTCCTTCATTAAGAATTGTTGAGATATGGATATTATTCTTTAGCACAGATTTTATAAAGTTACTGTTGTATGCAATGCTCCCTGACAACTCTAGCTCACCAAGATATGACCTCATTAACGATGTTTGATCAACAATTCCAGATGATGGAACAAATAATGCTTCCTCGCATTCTATTAACGGCTCCACGTTAGCAACATAATCACCAGTTACCCTCTGGATTCCTTCAACCCCATTATCCCCAGCCTTTTCATATATCTCATCTAGCCTAGGTATCTCATCTTTTGAACAAGCCACAATAAATTTGCCTGTGTTAAAATGTGGAATTTTAAACTTATCACAGTACTCATAAATACGCTTGTTGCCTTGGGCACAAAATTTAGCTTTTAGTGATTTCTGATCATAATAGACACCTGCATGGATCACTCCACTGTTTCTTGAACTTGTAACTGAGCCAAAAGTATTCTCTCTTTCGACAACTAGTACATCCCTACCTTCGGCAGAAAAAGTCTTAGCAATTGCTAAACCAACAACTCCTCCCCCTACAACTAAGACGTCTACGAAATTATTATTCATAAAATTTTCTTTATCATTAATGATACTTTTTTTGTTGCATTTTCTGTAAGTTGATAACCAACATTTTCATAGTTAAGGCTTTCATGAAATTTTTTTGATATTGGGTTTGGTGGCTCAATATTAAATTCACACGCAATTAATTCATAATCACTAATACTTTTTTCTAGGTCTAAATATAAGCCTTTTCCAATGCCGTTATTCCTAAACTCATCCATAATCACAATTCTATCAATGTAAGCGAACTTTTTATACTTACCGCTAAACCATTTATAATTTAAGCTTTTATATTCAAGTCCAGATGGCAGAACCAATAAGAAACCAGAAATAGCGCCATGAAAATTCTCAGCTAACTTAAAATATAGTTTTTTGTGAAGAAACCATTCAAATTCATTATATGATACATAATTGACTGCCGGAATTGCAGATTCATTAATTGATACGATTTTATCAATATCAGAATGTTCAACGTTCCTTAACTTAAACATTTTAACAAGTAACATTATAATTATCAACAAACAGCTTTGGCATCCTTACAGGCTTAAAGTTTTCTAGACTTATGCAAGCATAGTCAACAAGAGATGTAAAAATTGTTTTATTTTTAGCTAAATTAATAACTTGAAAATATCTACTTAATCTTATTTTTTTATCAGTTGAAATAATCCAAGTTGAAATCGCTACTTGATCTCGCTCAAACAAAGATCCTGTAAAATTATTTTCACTTTTTATTACAACACAAGCACATTTCAGATTTTCATAGATGATTGGGGTAATCCCTAAACTGGCTGAATGTTTCCAGCTTACAATTTCGCACCAGTTTAAATAAACTTTATTGTTAACGTGACCTAAGATATCAATATCTTCTTTTGTTACAGTAAATTCTGTAATAAACGGATTTTTATATTTCCAATTTAAGTTTGATAACATTCTCAATTTCTGAGTTCTCTTGGAAGTTTAAATTGAATATTTTCTTCTCCGAGAGATACATTTTCTATTTCCATTGAAAAATTTTTTTGAAATTTAGAAATTACATTGTCAACAAGTATTTCTGGTACTGAGGCGCCAGATGATATTCCTATGATATTGCAAGAAGAATAATTTGTTAGATCAAGGCTTTCAGCATTTTCTAATAAATGAGAGTTGTGACATCCTGCTTTTTTTGCTACCTCAACTAATCTATTTGAATTTGATGAATTTTTTGAACCCACAACGATAAATGCATCACACCTTTTTGCATATTCCTTAATAGCTTTTTGTCTATTCGAGGTTGCATAGCATATATCTTCCTTAGGAGATGCTACAATATTTGGAAATTTTTCACGCAATAGTAAAATAATATTTTGTGTATCATCAATTGATAAGGTTGTTTGTGTTAGGTAAGCAATTTTATGATCTTCGTTAAAGTTCAATTTGTCTATATCATTCGCGTCTTCTACTAAGGAAATACTACCACTAGGCAATTGTCCCATGGTACCTTCAACCTCAGGGTGATATTTATGGCCTATTAAAATAATTTTATAACCTTGTTTATAAAATTTATCTGCCTGCACATGGACTTTTGAAACTAGTGGACATGTCGCATCGATTATAATTTTGTTATTACTTTCAGCATAATTTGTTATTTTTTTTGATACTCCGTGAGCTGAAAATATAATTGGTCTATTACTTGGAGCATCTTCAATATTTTTGAGAAAAATTGCTCCTTTTTCCATTAGTTCTGCAATTACATGTTTGTTATGTACGATCTCATGATTAACGTATACTGGGGCACCATACTTTTTTATAGCCTCGAGTACTACATCTATGGCTCTCGTTACACCTGCGCAAAAACCACGTGGGGAAACTAAAATTATTTTCTTACTATAATTCATACTGGTTAAATTACCAAAACACTATATATCTTTTTTAAATGAATTTTGAAAATAGAATAGAAAATTTTGCAATAACAATTCTAAACCATAGAATAAAAGTTGTTTTTTCTGCAATCATTTTAATAATGCTAATTTCATCTGGAATTAGATTTTTAGAGACGCCTTCTGGATATAGGGGTTTTGTTCAAGATGACTTTAAATATTATCAAGATATTCTGGAACTAGAGGAAAAATATGGAAATATTGACGTACTTACTTACGTTATTAAGCCAGATAAAGGTGACATTTTCCAAAAAGATGTACTTAAACTTATTAACGAACTAACAGAAGCTTCTTGGCAAACCCCGTATTCATCAAGAGTAAGCTCTATTACCAATCACCAATTTACTGAAGTAAATGGAGACGATATATCAATTGATAATTTTATAATTAACTTTGATGAGTTAACAGAAGAAAATTTGTCTAATCTAAGAGAGCTTGCAAAAAAAGAGGACTCTATAGTAAATTTTGTGATGTCTGAAAGTACTAATGTTGGACTTATAAACATTAACTTAGAGATGCCTGAGGATATAGCTTTTAAAAAACCTATCGATTTTGCTTGGAATCAGAAAATGATTTTTGAGAAAAAATATCCAGACATTTTTGTTGGTGTAGCTGGTTCAGCTCAGTTCTCACATAATTTTCAATCAGTAGCGGAAGCAGATGCCTCGAAAATGTACCCAGGTTTTTTGTTGCTAATTATAATCTTAACATACTTATTATTGCGATCTGTTATGTCATCTTTGATAGCACTCTTAGTAATTATTTTTTCTATACTGCCTTCACTTGGTTCTGCCGGTTGGTTCGGATTTGAAGCGCAGCCTCCACTAATAGCAGCTCCGATTATTATTCTTACTATATCTCTTGCTCACGCAATCCATATGCTATCGATTGCGCTAACGAATATGAATGAGGGGATGTCAAAAAATGATGCAATAATCGATAGTCTAAAAATAAATTTTACTCCTATATTTCTGACAAGTTTTACAACTGGGGTTGGAATTGCTGGATTGAACTTTGGAGATATACCAGCCTATAGTGAAATGGCAAATACTGTCGCAGTTGGTGCAGCTTTTGGTTTTATTTTATCGGTTACACTGTTACCAGCCTTATTTTCGTTGTTGCCCATAAAAAGTAACTATAAAGAGAGTACAATGCTTTTTTTCTTAAAAAAATTAGCATCGCTGATTTATAAATTTAAAGAAAGGTTTGTTATAATTACTTCTTTAATTTGTATTTACGTATTTAGCCTTCTTCCAAATTTATATTTTGATGATTACTTTGGATCATATTTTGACCGAGTACCAGAGTGGGTTGAAGTAAAAGATATTGTTGATCCTGAATTTGGAAGCTCCTTTTTCACTTTTGCTGATATAGAAACAAATGAACCAAATGGGATAACAAACCCAGAATATCTTAATAAACTTGATGAATTTGAAAACTGGCTTGTCCAACAAGAATCGGTGGCAGATGTGTCAACTGTTTCAGACGTGGTAAAAAACTTACACAAAAATATGAATGGTGGTTTAGAAGAGTACTATAAAATACCTGACAATAAGGCATTAATTGCCCAATATTTTTTAATGTATGAATTTTCTGTGCCGTATGGAATGGATTTAAAGAATCAAATGACAGCTGATAAGTCATCCTCTCGAATGTTGATAAGAACAAATTATTCAACAGCAATTGAAACTGTTGCGTTTAATAAGGAAGTAAATTCATGGATTGAAAATAATTTAAAACCATTCAAAACTAAAGGGGTAGCAGGTATTCCAATAATGATGCCCCATCTATTCACGGAAAATACAAATGGATTACTTTTAGGACTACTATTTTCCTTCTCATTTATTATTCTTGTTGTAGGCCTTTCATTAAGAAGCTTAAGGTATGGTATAATTAGCGTTATACCCAATGTAGTGCCTTTCATTTTAGGCTTTGGAATATTAACTTTATTTACGGACATGGTCACCGCATCTCATCAAGTTGCAGTACTCATTTCTATAGGATTAGTAGTAGATGCTACTATACATTTTCTATCAAAATATCAAAAAGCAATTTCCATGAAACTAGAAGCTGATGAAGCAATCCAATATTGCTTTAAATACGTTGGTTATCCAATAATTATAGCATCCATCTGTTTATTTTCAGGATTTATTTTTTTGACACAATCATTATTTTTTAACAATTTCGTTATTGGTGGAATGTGTGCGATCATTATTATTATTGCTCTATTGATTGACTTATTATTATTACCTGCATTACTTTTAATTTTTGGAAAAAAGGCATAAATTAACTAAATGAAAAAAATTATTTTAGTACTTATCATTTTAATAAGCACAAAACTTTCAATCGCAGAAAGTTCTGAGGAAAAAGGTTATAATATTGCAAAATCATCATATGAAAGTGGTCGTGGCTTTACAGATATGATTTCTGATCAGCTGATGATCTTAATTGACCCAAAAGGTAATCAAGTAACGAGAGAAATATCTGCAAAATCTCTTGAAAATTTAGATCCTTATGACGGCGATAAAACTATAACTTATTTTGAAACTCCAAAAGATGTAGAAGGTACTGTTATGCTTTCTCATACGCACATAAATGAAGATGATGACCAATGGCTATATTTGCCAGCATTAACGCGAGTAAAGAGAATATCATCAAGTAATAAGTCTGGATCCTTTATGGGTAGCGAAGTTGCATTTGAAGACTTCTCGGCTGGGGACTATAGAAAATATAAATGGAAATACATTGGAGAAGAAGTATACGAAGGAGATCTATGCTATGTTTTAGAGTCGTACCCAATTTATGAAAATTCAGGTTATACAAAAAGAGTCGGATTAACGGATAAGTTGCTTCGAGCTAGAAAAATAGATTTCTATGACCGTAAAGGTGAGCTTTTAAAAACTGTTTTTTTTGAAGATTACAATTTATATGGCGATAAAATTTGGATGGCAGACTCAATGAAAGTTGAAAACCATCAAAATAAAAATGCTACAATATTTCAGTGGCAAAACCGCAAGTTGAACGTTGGACTTGATAATAAAGACTTTGAGAAATCGAGTTTGATGCGTTTAGCTGATTAATTGTGATTCAAAATACTTTTCAAGGGAAAATAATTATTTTCTTTTTGTTTACTTTACTTCATTCATCCCACACTAATGCATTAGATTTTAAAGCCTATGGTTTTATTCAGCCAGAGTCATCTATTTATATAAATGGGGATGGAAGGCACGGGCAAGATAACTACAATACATCTTTATTTGGAAAAGGAACCTTTGTTTCATACTTACAAAATGGCGATGCCAAATTTACCATTAGTGCAATTAGTCGTTTCGATCAAAGTGATGATCAACTGCGTTACTTAGATTTTCAAAAGTTTAAATATGAATATTATTTTGACGATGTAACACTAAAAGTTGGAAATGAAATAGTTTTTTGGGGAGTCAATGAAACGTTCAATATTGTAGACATTATCAATCAATCAAATTTAGCAGAAAACATATCTGGAACAAAAAAACTTGGTCAGCCTATGGCTTCAATTTCATACAGTCAGGATTATGGAACTTTTGATATATACTTAATGCCATATTTTAGAGAGAGACCCTTTTCTGGCAAAGAAGGTCGTCCGAGACTCTTATTTGAAGTTGATAAGAATTCTATTACCTATGAGTCTTCAGCAAAGAAACGTAAAATGGATTTTGCTCTAAGATACTCATCAGTTATTGATGATTTAGATATTGGTTTATCTCACTTCTACGGAAATAACAGAACACCCGTCTTAAGTCCTAACCCATTAACTTTAAAGTTTGACTCTCATTACCCTGTATTATCTCAAACAGGGGTTGATATTCAAGCTACTAAAGGTCCATGGCTTTACAAGCTTGAGACTGTAAGCGCTAAAGAAGGAAGTGAGAGACATTTGGGCGCTGCGGGTGGAATAGAATATACATATTATGGTATTCGTAATACGCAAAGTGATCTTGGTGTAATTCTAGAATATGCCTTCGACGATAGAAATGATAATCCTTTTAATAACGAGGGCATTATTGGCCTAAGATGGAGTATGAATGATGTTAAATCTTCTAGTCTACTTGCAGGATATTTATTTGATATGAGAGGTAACTCAAATCGATTTCAGGCTGAGTTTGAACAAAGAATCACTGATGACTTAAAACTATTTTTAGATTTGTCATTAAACGGTAGCATTGATGATACTGACTTTACGCACCAATTTAAAGAAGATTCTCAGATAACAATTAAAATTGCCAAGTATTTTTAAATTCTTACTTCTTGATTATTTATTTTTGTAAATAAGTCAGTATCAAGATTTATATACTTATTTTCATCTCCAGATGCGAAATATAAAGGTTCATTTACAACTTGAGGATCGAAACCTTCTTTAGCAAGATCAGTTTTTTTATACTTAAACGTTCCAGTTTTTTCAATCTCTGGGCTAATGCGTATAAAAACAGGAATAGAATACTTTGGAAGCTGCTCGTTGAGGTACTCATAAAAACCATCTATATTAAAATCATCTCCAGTTACAATAGATGCCATTCCAGCTCTTCCATCTTGTTTAGGTACTAATACTCCATAAACATTTGCTTCTTTAATTCCTTTATAAGCTGATATAGCCTCACTAACTTCACTGGTTGCAACATTCTCAGATTTCCATCTGAATGTATCTCCAATTCTATCAACAAAGTAAATATATCCTTCCTTATCTTTTTTCAAAAGATCGCCTGAGGTAAACCACCTGTCACCTTTTTCAAATAC
>CACHYW010000028.1 GCA_902584215.1 uncultured Pelagibacteraceae bacterium | reverse complement strand
TGGCGCGTGGTTTAGCCAGTGGTTTTCATTTCTTAGGGGTAGAGTCTCAATTCGATATTGGAATGACTCTTATAGAATATTCCCCAACATCAACTTACTTCGATGCATTTATTGTAGGCCTACTGAATACATTACTTGTAGCAGGCATTGGTATATTTTTTGCCACAATTGTTGGTTTCGCATTTGGCATCATGCGTTTGTCCTCAAATTGGCTTATTGCTAAGATTGCTGAAACTTATATAGAAGTAATTAGAAACATCCCTCTTTTGCTTCAAATATTTTTTTGGTATTTTGCAGTTCTCAGGGCCTTACCCAAGCCAAAACAAAGTATAGAATTTATGGACTCTATCTTTTTAAATAATAGAGGCTTATTTTTACCCGATCCCAACTTTGGCGAAGGCTCATCAATAATTTTTTATCTGTTCTGGATAACTATAGTAATTTCTATTTTCATTTTTATTTGGTCAAAGCGAAGACAAAATAGAACTGGAATTACATTTCCTGCACTTTATGTCTCATTAGCTTTAATAGTTGGAGTATTTCTTATAGCTCTAACTGCAACTGGCTTTCCCGTATCTTTTGATATTCCAGAACTCAAAGGTTTTAACTATAAAGGCGGCATGAAATTAATACCTGAACTTGTTGCCTTAACTTTTGCTCTTTCAATGTATACCGCAGCATTTATTGCAGAGGTCGTGAGAGCTGGCATTATGGCTGTTTCTAAAGGACAAACTGAAGCTGCAAGATCAGTGGGACTTAAAGAAGGCTTAGTGTTGAGGCTAATAATAATCCCACAAGCTTTGAGAGTTATTGTCCCACCTCTAACAAATCAATATTTAAATCTGACTAAAAATTCCTCTCTTGCAGCCGCTATTGCCTATCCAGACCTGGTTCTAGTTTTTGCAGGAACTGCACTTATGCAAACTGGACAAGCCATAGAAATTATTGGGATGGTTATGGGTGTATATTTATTTCTCAGTCTCTTTACTTCAATAATTATGAATCTTTTCAATCGTACCATGAGAGTAGGTGAACGGTAGTGTCAGACATGAATAAGAATATTATGCCCCCAGTTATTGAGATAGGGGTTGTAGGTTGGTTGAGAAAAAATCTTTTTTCAACCTGGTACAACACTATTTTAACACTGGTTGGTTTATATTTTATTTATTTAATAATTCCGCCACTTCTTTCTTGGATATTTTTTGATGCAACATTTTCAGGTACAACACGAGAGGACTGCACTAGCAGTGGGGCATGCTGGGTATTCATTAAGCAAAATATGAAACTAATTATATATGGATTATATCCATCAAATGAACTTTGGAGAATAAACATCGCTTATTTTCTGCTGACTGTGAGTATAGTTTATTTACTTATACCGAACCTGAAATATAAAGGCATCGTAGGGATATTTCTTCTTGTCATATTCCCCATCATTTGCGTTTTTCTTTTTTCAGGAGGTTTAGGTCTTGAAAATGTTGAGACTAGACTTTGGGGAGGTCTATTTCTTACTCTAGTTATTGCAGGTGTTGGAATTGTCTTATCATTGCCTATAGGAATTATGCTGGCGCTAGGAAGAAGATCCAAGTTGCCAGTTGTTTCTTTGCTTTCAACAATTTTTATAGAAATATGGAGGGGAGTTCCTCTCATTACTGTATTATTTATGGCATCAAATATGTTTCCACTTTTTATGCCAGAAGGTGTTAACTTTGATAAACTAATGAGAGCTCTTATAGGTGTAATGTTCTTTTCAGCTGCTTATCTAGCGGAAGTTGTAAGGGGTGGATTGCAAGCAATGCCCAAAGGACAATACGAGGCATCTCAAGCTGCAGGGCTAACTTATTGGAAAATGATGGGCCTAATTATTCTTCCACAATCATTGAAGATCGTTATTCCAGCTATAATTGGCAGCTTTATTGCATTATTCAAGGATACTACGCTTGTATTAATCATAGGCTTGTTTGATTTTTTAGGTATTATTCAATTTGTAGGAACAAATCCTGATTGGCTTGGATTTTCTCATGAGGGATATGTTTTTGCAGCGGCTATTTTTTGGGTTTTTTGTTTTGGTATGAGCAGATATAGTCAAAGACTTGAAAAGAAATTAGATACAGGACATTAAAACATGACATCAGAAACAATGATAGAAATGAGTAGCGTTCATAAGTGGTTCGGAGAACTTCATGTTCTTAACGATATTAACTTGAAAGTAGCCAAAGGAGAAAAAATTGTTATTTGTGGACCTTCAGGGTCAGGTAAATCTACTTTGATTAGATGCATAAACAGACTAGAAGAGCATCAAAGGGGAGAAATTGTAGTTGAAGGTACAGAGCTAACAAACGATAACAGAAGTGTTGAAAAAATTCGTGGAGAAGTAGGAATGGTATTTCAACAGTTTAATCTTTTCCCTCATCTTTCCATATTAGATAATTGTTCTTTGGCACCTATATGGGTGAGGAAGTTGCCAAAAGTTGAAGCCAGAGAAAAGGCCATGGAATATTTAAAAAGAGTCCAAATCGACGATCAGGCTCATAAGTACCCAGCACAACTATCTGGTGGTCAACAACAAAGAGCTGCAATTGCTAGAGCATTATGCATGGAGCCAAGAATTATGTTGTTTGATGAGCCAACATCAGCTCTGGATCCTGAGATGATTAAAGAGGTCCTTGATGTTATGGTCGGGCTTGCAGAAGGTGGAATGACCATGCTTGTTGTTACCCATGAGATGGGTTTTGCGAAAGAAGTTGCTGACAAAATTATATTCATGGATGAGGGACAGATAGTAGAGAGTAAAAATCCAACTGATTTCTTTTCCAATCCTGAGAGTGAGAGGACTAAGACCTTCCTTAGTCAGATTCTTTAGTTTGGCTCCCCGGACTGGACTCGAACCAGTGACAAAGCGATTAACAGTCGCTTGCTCTACCAACTGAGCTACCGGGGAATAACTATTCTTATATCAAATGTTATCTTGCATATCTAGTTTTACTTTATCTGGAAATATATTAAATAGTAAGTAGTGACTGTACAAAAAGATAATATTTACGAGTTTGGATTTGGAAGAAGCGATGACGTTTCCAAGAATACTAACCTTCTTGACGAGGCTGTATTTAGTTTCCTTTATGGTGGTTTATTCAAAGTATTAAAGTCATTGTCCCTAAGTAGCATTCTTGATCTAGAGATTGTATTCAGGCTTTATGTAAATTTTTTTAAGGGTCTATCTTTTTATGATATTCAATATTTCACGCAATCCCCTGAAAGAACTTTGTGGAGACGATTAAAGTATCTTGAGGAGAATGGAGTAATCAGAAAATCAAAAAATCAAAAAGATAAAAGAACAATAAGATTTTTACTATCTAAAAATTCCTATGACACTCTTAGCAACTCTATACCCAAGGAAGATTTAGCAATAACTATTTCCAAAATTGCAATGTCATATGCAGATAAGCTTTGGATGTTTAATGTAAGAGATCCTAACAAAGTAAGAAAAACATTACTTAACCTTGCAAGAAGCTCAGTATCATTAAATGAAGGTAATTATCTATGCCAATTTGCATTTGGCTTGTCTTATTACTACGGTGGAAATTTTGACTTATCTCTCAATCATTCATACAACTCGATTAAGCTAAACAAAAAATTTGCTCATGGCAGAAGATTATTTGGTTCCTCTCTTTATCAGATAGGTGATAAAAAAAGGGCGACTAAAGAAATGGAGAAAGCGCTTGAACTATATGAAGATACTTATGGACAATGGAGAACATATTTTGAGTTATGGCGATTTAGTTTTCTGGATGAAGAGGAAAATAAAGCAAAAAAGTTCGCAGAAAAATTGGTAAAACTTCAACCTGAATACCCTCAGTCATATATTGGTTACTTAGCTACATTTGAAAAGGGTAGCAATATTAAATCTATGAAAGCTAAGCTTATGCAACTTCTCCCTAATTTTAGTCCCGCCATGATTAGAAATTTCCATTCTTGGATCAGGGAGGATCAGGCAGATAAAATTATCGAGAGCTTAAGGAAGCATGTATCATGAATGGAGGCCACGACCGGAATCGAACCGGTATACAAGGATTTGCAGTCCTCTGCGTAACCATTCCGCCACGTGGCCAATCCATGAAGTTTATATCATCAATAATTAAAAAACCGTGAATAATTTTAATATATATGCTTACCAAATCTCAACTTCACAAATAAGCTAATGGAAATTAATGCAGACAACTTAAGAATGGTCAATGGGCAAATAAAGCCTATAAATGGCATGACTGAAAAGTTGGTGTCTATTTTTAATTCTTTAAATAGAGAAGACTTTATACCTGAAGAATTTAAACAGAGCTCATACGTTGAAAAAAATTTGGTTCTTTCTAATCATAGGGTTATCTTAAAACCAGAATTAGTTGCAAGGATTGCAATGTATATAGATCTAAATGAAAATGAGAATGTGCTTATTTTAGGTTCAACTACAGGTTACTTAACAGCAGTATTATCATTAATTGCTGAAACTGTAATTGTTGTAGAAGAAGATGATGGTTACATAAAATCTTCTGAATTAGCTATAAAAGAAAATAATCTTAATAATATTATTTATATAAATAAAAGTATTTCAAATGGGTGTGTTGAGCAAAGCCCTTTTAATGCTATTATTATTGAAGGTGCTGTAGATCATGTTCCTCAAAAATTGCTTAATCAACTCGAAAATGGTGGAAGACTAATAGGAATTTTGAGTGAAAATGGCCTGTGTAATGCAAAAATGTTTACAAGGAAAGAAGCTGTATTCTATTCTAAGCAATTGTTCCCTTGCTCACTTCCGGTATTGCCTTCTTTTAAAGAGAAAAACATCTTTAGTTTTTGATATCCAATAGATATAACAACATAAGTAACCTATGAATCAAAGCAATAAAGACACTGACGACATACTAGATGCTATTAAATCGATGATGGGCAATGATCAGCTTAATAAAGAGCAGAGTCTGCCAAAAGACATCATGGAATTAACAAAACCTATCGATGAAAAAGAAACCCATGAAAGTGAAACAAGTATTCTTGAATTAACAGAATTGGTCGTTGATGAGGCATCTGATGAAAATGTCACTTCGGAAGCAAAGGAAATGCAAATAAGCGAAGATCAAATTCGAAATGTGGTAAGAAATACACTAGAGTCATTACCTGCAGTGACAATCGACAATATTATAAATGAAGAGCTAAAAAAAGTTGTTTTAGATAGACTGAGCTCAGCAAAAATAAGTATAAGTTCTCAAGATAACAAAGAATAAATGTTAGATAAATATTATCAACCTGATTTAGTTGAAGAAAAAATCTATAAGCAATGGGAAGAAGATGGAGACTTCAACGCCTCTGTAGACACAAAAAATAAGCATTTTAGCATAGTTATACCTCCACCAAATGTAACTGGAAATTTACATATGGGGCATGCATTAAATAATACATTGCAGGACATTTTAATTAGGTTTTATCGAATGAGAGGTCGAGATGTGTTATGGCAGCCAGGAACAGATCACGCTGGAATAGCTACTGAAATGGTTGTTGAAAGAGAATTGAAGAAGCAAAAAATAAAAAAGACCGATCTATCTCGAGAGGAGTTCATAGAACATGTTTGGAAATGGAAGGATTCATCAGGAAATAAGATAATAAACCAACTCAAAAGGCTTGGCTGCTCATGTGATTGGTCCAGAGAAAGATTCACACTCGATGAAGGTCTTTCTCAATCCGTACGCCATGTGTTTGTAAAACTTTATAAGGATGGTTTAGTCTACAAAGATAAGAGGCTTAGTAACTGGGATCCCAAATTAAAAACAACAATCTCTGACTTAGAGGTTATTCAGAAAGAGGTAACAGGCACACTTTGGTATATTAATTATGAAATTGAAAACGAAGATGGTCATATAACGATCGCCACAACGAGACCTGAAACAATGCTTGGTGATACTGCTATAGCTGTTCATCCTGAAGATCAAAGATTCAAAGATATGATTGGAAAGTTTGCCATACTTCCAATAGTCGAAAAAAGAATTCCAATTGTTGCTGATGAGTATGTAAAAATGGATCAAGGGTCTGGAGCAGTAAAAATTACTCCTGCTCATGATTTTAACGATTATGAATTAGGAAAAAGACATGCACTAGAAATAATAAACATTTTCAATGAAAATGCTGAGCTTAATGAAAACTGCCCTCAGGAATATCAAGGGCTTGATCGTTATACAGCTAGAGAAAAAATAATTAGTGAACTCAAAGAAAAGGATGTCTTAAGTAAAGAAGAAGAAAATTTACATACGGTACCCTACGGTGACCGATCGGGAGAAGTAATAGAGCCTTTCCTAACTGATCAATGGTTTGTTGATGCAGAAAAATTATCTATCGAAGCAATTAATAATGTAAAAAATGGCAATACCAAATTTATACCTAGCAATTGGGATAAAGTTTATTTTGATTGGATGGAGAATATTCAACCTTGGTGTGTCTCAAGACAACTTATATGGGGCCATCAAATTCCAGCTTGGTATGGTCCGGACGGAAATATTTTTGTGGAAGAAACAAAGGAAGAAGCACATATTTCTGCAAATATATACTATGGTAAAGATGTAAAACTTGTTCAAGAAAATGATGTATTGGACACCTGGTTTTCATCAGCACTCTGGCCATTTTCAACACTAGGTTGGCCCGAGGAAACAGCTGAATTAGAAAAATACTACCCAACCTCAGCTCTTGTTACTGGTTTTGATATTATATTTTTTTGGGTTGCCAGAATGATGATGATGGGTCTTTATTTCACAAAAAAAGTGCCTTTTAATGAGGTTTATGTGCATGCATTGGTAAGAGACGAGAAGGGTCAGAAAATGTCAAAATCAAAAGGCAATGTAATTGACCCACTTGTCTTGATGGATGAATTTGGCGCAGATGCTTTACGCATGGCATTGTGTTCAATGGCTGCCCAAGGACGAGATATTAAATTATCAAAACAAAGGATTGAAGGTTATAAAAATTTTATTAACAAAATTTGGAATGCAGTAAAACTATGTGAGCTAAATAATTGTTCTTATCAAGAAATAGATTCTATAAATATAAAAAATATTTTTAATAAATGGATATTGTCAGAATATGAAAACTGTCGCAACAAAACTCAATTCGCAATAGAAAATTATCGATTTAATGAGGCAGCAAATGAACTCTATAAATTTACTTGGAATATTTTTTGTGACTGGTATTTAGAATTTTCCAAAGTTATTTACTTATCTAAAAATGATACAGACATTAAAGAGACGAGAAATATTACCTCATATGTATTATCAAATATTTTGATAATGTTTCACCCCATTATGCCTTTCTTTACCGAACATTTGTGGCATAAGGCTTCAAATATCTTAAAGAACGACACAACGAAAATAAATAAATCAGAGTGGCCAAAAGGGATAAGTGTAGATGAGAAAGATAATAAAAAAATTAAAGTATTACTTGAGCTAATTTCTTCAATCAGGTCTACCAGATCTGAAATGAATGTGCCAGCAAACGCGGTGATAGATATAAATTACTCGAAGATTAGCAATGAACTAGGCACTATTTTCGATCAACATAAAGAAACAATTCAAAGTTTAACAAGGTCTAAGTCTATAACTGAAAAAAATTTTTCAAAGGATGAAGGTATGGTTCAAGTCATATATAATGACGGTTTGATCTATTTGTCGCTTAAGGGTATTATTGATTTTGAACAAGAAAAAAATCGCTTGCAGAAAAGCTTGTTAAAAATTGAAAAAGAGATGAATAAGATTGAAATAAAGTTAAAAAGTGAAAATTTCACACAGAATGCTCCAGCAGAGATTATTGCCGAACAAAAAAATAGATACAAAGAATATGAACTTTCTAGGGAAAAAATTGAAGTTGCTATCAAGAGTTTGGGATAAATATGAAATTTGATAAAAATAAATTGCCTAGTCGCCATGTATCTGTTGGCCCAGAACGGGCACCTCATAGATCATATTATTATGCGATGGGATTGAATGAAGATGATATAGGCAAGCCTTTTGTAGGAGTTGTATCCACTTGGAACGAAGCCGCTCCATGCAATATTGCCCTAATGAGGCAGGCACAATCTGTAAAAAAAGGTGTTACTGAAGCTGAGGGCACACCAAGAGAGTTTTGCACTATTACCGTGACCGATGGGATCGCAATGGGTCATCAAGGCATGAAGTCATCCTTGGTATCGCGTGAAGTAATCGCTGACTCAACAGAACTTACAGTTAGAGGACATTGTTATGATGCAATAGTTGGACTGGCAGGATGTGACAAGTCTCTTCCTGGTCTGATGATGGCCATGTGCCGCTTAAATGTCCCCAGTGTGTTTATGTATGGGGGTAGCATTCTGCCAGGAAAATACAAAGGTAAAGATGTTACTGTAGTTGATGTATTTGAGGCTGTCGGCAAGTATTCATCTGGCAATGCAACTGAAGAAGAATTGCATGAACTTGAATGTGTAGCATGCCCAAGCGCGGGTGCTTGTGGAGGGCAATTTACTGCAAACACCATGGCATGTGTTTCAGAAGCAATTGGATTAGCGCTGCCATATTCTTCGGGAGCCCCTGCTCCATATGAGGAAAGGGATAAGTATGCATATGAAGCTGGAAAGCAAGTTATGCAATTAATTGAAAAAAACATTCGACCAAGAGATATTGTTACGAGGAAGTCACTCGAGAATGCAGCAACGATTGTTGCCGCTACAGGAGGCTCTACAAATGCGGGACTTCATTTACCTGCAATTGCTCACGAGTGTGGTATCAAATTTGATTTGGATGATGTAGTCGAAATATTCAAACGCACTCCATATCTCGCTGATCTAAAGCCAGGTGGTCAGTATGTTGCAAAAGATGTTTATGAAGCTGGAGGAGTACCTATCATTATTAAAACATTATTTGAAGGTGGTTATATTCACGGAGACTGCATGACTGTTACTGGCAAAACAATTAAAGAAAATTTAGCTAATGTGGAATTCAATAAAGAACAAAAAGTTATTCGTTCATATGACAATCCTCTAAGTCCTACGGGAGGTGTTGTAGGATTGAAAGGAAACTTAGCACCAGACGGAGCAATTGTAAAAGTTGCTGGAATGGAAAATCTTAAGTTCACAGGTAAAGCAATTTGTTTTGACTGCGAGGAAGATGCTTTTGAATGTGTAAAAAATAATAATTATTGTGAAGGTGATGTTTTTGTCATTCGATATGAAGGACCTAAAGGGGGCCCAGGCATGAGAGAAATGCTATCAACAACAGCAGCAATTTATGGACAGGGAATGGGTGATAAAGTAGCACTTATCACCGATGGTCGTTTTAGTGGAGCAACAAGAGGATTTTGTGTTGGACACGTATCACCTGAAGCTGCAGTTTGTGGGACAATTGCTTTGGTCAAAGACGGTGACGAAATAACAATAGATGCTGAAATCGGTAAAATTCAGCTTAATGTCTCAGAAAAGGTTCTGGAAGAGAGAAAAAATATGTGGGAGGAGAGAAAAACTGATTTTAACTCGGGGACCCTATGGAAATACTCAAAAACAGTGGGTTCAGCATCTTGCGGGGCTGTCACTCATCCAGGAGCAAAAGAAGAAACACATACTTACAGTGACATTTAATTTAATAGTTTCAGTAACTTAAGAAAAGCCCTTTATCAATCTTATATTTTGTAAATTTCTTCCAATAACTTTGGTTTTAATGAGTCATTATCCTTGAAAAATTATCGCTAATAATTGATACTTATTAATATAAATTTTTAATAGAGGAGATTCCTTATAAAGGAATAGTTGACATGATTTTGATCTTTTCAATTTAATCTAACTTTTTCTAATTAATTTTTATGATGACGTATTAAACGTTCCTTCGACCTTAGTATTTTCAATTAAAGAAGGATCTAGTAAATTAATCACATCAAGAATTTCATATACTGATGTAACAAGAGACATGCTGTCATCAGATAGATCTTTTAATGAACTCTCTAATGTCTCCTCGGCAGAAAGAACGGCTGCAGCATCTGTTTGATCAGCAGCTCTTTCCTTCTGGGCTATAGTCAGAAGTTCTTGAGCAATTGTTGCTTCGTTTTCACTATACGATAGCATAGTTCTTGCATTTGAATATTCAATCCATGCATCTTTTGCTTTTTTTACGGTGTCCCTCTCCTTAACTGCAAGATCATTAATAGCCCTGTCTAATGCAGAGCGATCATTTAAATATCCAGGCATTTCCATGTATATTCCTGAAATAGGAAACTCAACCGTCACCTTTAATTGCTCTTCTGAATGCGTTCCACCTGTATGAGATGCGTCTTTTTTATCAGAGTACTTCAATTCACCATCAACTGTTGGGCCAAAACCAGCTAGAGCTGCATTAAGATCATTCTTAGCAATATCCACGTCCATTTTTGCTTTCATTAAATCTCGATTATTTGCAAGTGCAAGCTCAACTGTTGCTTCCATTGAATTTGGAACCAAGGATAGCGCCTCAGTATTCAATCTAGGCTTAGTCAAGTTGCTTGTTTTTACAGCTTCAGTTTTGAAAAGTTTCTCAAATGTGAAGACTGCCGATTTGAAACTTTTCTCGTCTGTTATTACAGTTTTTTGAGCACTAGCTAATTGTCGTTTTGCTTTCAAAACGTCAGAGGCTAAACCAGAGCCAACTTGAACTCTTATCTCTTCCTGACCTGAAGTTGCTCTAGTATTCTCCTCAGCAGCAACTGAAGCATCAAGTTTTTCTCCTGCTTTGATTAATCCCAGGTATGCATCAGCAGCTTCTATTAATAGATCGTTTCTCGCTGTTATGAAATCTAGTTCAGATTTTTTAGCTTCAAGTTGTTTATTTCTAATGCCATTTAATGTTGCACCTGAGTCCATGATCTTCTGTTTCCAAGTCCAATCCCATGTTTTAAAATTTAATTGCGAGTTAGAACTTGCTCCATATTTATCATTTCTTCCAGATTCGTATTTTACTGATAAGTCTGGTGCATAGGCTAAA
>CACHYW010000027.1 GCA_902584215.1 uncultured Pelagibacteraceae bacterium | reverse complement strand
CGCATGCAGTAATTAAATAGTAGTCTGCCGCCGAATTGCGCAAATACTTCTTTATGAAATTCACTTTTTCCGATGCATTCATGCCACCTACTGCAAATGGTTTTGACTTCTTTTTCTTAGGTTTATCATTCCAAATCTGATCTATTAAATTTTTATCAATATTCTTAATTTTTACCCGATTGTTTAAATTTTTTTTAATATCTACCACTCTTTTATAAGTAATTGTATTTCCATCTATACCTATTGATTTTGGTTTTTTATTTTTTAGTAAATCAATAGGAGATAAGTCTGAATAATTATAGATCTTAAAGATTTTTTTATTTACTTCTTGTGATGCTTGTATCGTGTATCGGCCATCAACAAAAAGAAACGCCTCCTTATTACTGATAATAATATCTCCCGCAGATCCACTAAAATTACTGATCCATTCTAGCCGTTTACTATACTCTGGTAAAAATTCATTTTGATATTCGTCAGAATGTGGAAGAATATAATACTGAATATTATTTTTTTTTAGTAAAGATCTTATTTTCAATAATTTGTTCTTGTTGCTTAGCATGGTTTCAAAAAATCAGAAATTAGCTTTTTTTTACCGTGTTTGTCAAAATCAACGATAGCCTTGGTCCCATCTATGTCTTGAATTGTCCCGATACCAAACTTTTTATGTTCAACAGTTTGTCCAATCTGAAGGATAAGGTCATCGTTTATATCTTTTACATTTTGGATTTCCATATCTACCACAGTTCTATAACTAGAGATCTCATTATCTTGAAACGAAATTTTTTTTGGCTTTAAACCATAATCTTGGTTAAATTCATCAAAATGGGGTTCTTGAAAAGAATTCAAATGATCAGATGCGTGGTTGATTGTTTTAATGATTTCTTGATCTAATTCATCTATAAATCTTGATTGAAGTGAGGGCATCCAATTATTTTGAAAACGTCTCGTCATGGACGTTATAATATTAATTTTCTTCTTTGCTCTAGTTATTCCTACATAAGCTAGTCTTCGTTCTTCTTCTATTCCCTTATTGCCACTTTCATCAATTGTTTTTTGGTGAGGAAACAATCCCTCTTCCCACCCCGGCAGAAAAACAAAGTCATACTCAAGTCCTTTTGCAGCATGCAATGTCATTATACTTACCTTATTATCAATATTATTTTCATCTACTGCTGTTACTAATGAAATATGCTCTAAAAACTCCTCAATACTATTATAGTCTTGCATTGCTACAATAAGTTCCTTTAAATTTTCAATTTTTGTTTGTGCAGATACATTTTTGTCATTTTTGAGCATATTCATATATCCAGACTCATCTAATAATACCTTCAAAATATCATAGAATGGAACATTTTCGATCATTGACTTGCCTCTGTCTATAACCCCAATAAATGATTTCAAACTTTCAGAAATTTTTTTTGTTAGTTCATCAGTATCAATCATATTTTTAGATGCTTGATACAGCGAAATTCTATTTCGATTAGCTAGAGAGAGGATATGATTAAAGGACTTTTCACCTATGCCTTTTTTTGGAACTGTGAGTGCTCTTTCAAAGGCAACATCGTCTTGACTTTCATAGACTAATCGTAAGTATGAAATTGCATCTTTTATTTCAGCTCTTTCATAAAATCTAATTCCACCTATAATACGATATGGAATTGAATACTTAATTAGAGATTCTTCTATTTCTCTGGATTGAAAAACAGCTCTTACCAAAATGGAAACATTATTTAAATCAGGATTATCTTTTTTATAATCTAGAATTTCTTGTGCAACAAGGTTAGCTTCGTCACGACTTGAGTTAACTAAGTGCAGGTAGATTGGATCACCAGTTCCTTGGTCAGATATTAATTCTTTTCCAAGTCTCATTTCGTTATAACTTATAAGTGATGATGCAGACTGTAAGATATTGTTTGTTGATCTATAATTTTGTTTTAATCTTATGATCTTCGCATTTTCGAACTCTTTTTCAAATTTTAACATATTATCTACTTCAGCTCCTCGCCAGCTATAGATAGATTGATCATCATCACCAACGCAGCATATATTTAAATGTACAGAAGCGAGAAGTTTCAACCATATATATTGTGCTGCATTCGTATCTTGATATTCATCAACATGTATATATTTAAAATTTGATGCATATCTTTTTAATATATCATCTCTCTTAAATAAATTTATACATTGCAATAATAGATCTCCAAAATCTAAACAATTAATTTCGAATAATCGCTGCTGATAGATTTTGTAAATTGTTAAACTTTTTTCATCAATTAGGTTATCAAGACTTTCAGCTTTAATATCATCGTGGTTCAGTGCTTTATTTTTCCATTGGTCAATTTTTGATTGAATAAGTTTGGGTGAGAACTGGGATTGATCCAGGTTTTCAGCTTTAATAATTTGCTTTATAAGTGAAAGCTGATCGTCTTTATCCAATATCGTAAAACTTGGCTTAAGACCTAATACTTCGGCGTGATTTCTAATAATTTTTGCTCCAATTGAATGAAATGTTCCGATCCACGGAATTCTATCCATGCTTTGATTTACAATTTGCTGAACCCGATCACCCATCTCACGAGCAGCTTTATTAGTAAATGTCACACAAAGTACTTGAGATGGAAAAGCAAGGTTAGTCTCTACAATATGCGCCACGCGAGTTGTCAAAACTCTTGTTTTTCCTGTTCCCGCTCCTGCAATAATTAGGTTTGGACCTTCAGTACTGCAAACTGACTCATACTGTAATTCATTTAAGCTGTCTAGGTATTGGGAATTGCTCATGTTCAATTTTTTAGGTGATTCAAGATATATAGTCTAATAGCGCTTGATAAATTTGAAGTTGTTTTTTTTTGATCAATTTCAGAAATCAGTCGATCAGGAGTAGTATTGTTTTGTTTACTTAGAGCAACAATTTCATCCCAAAATTCTTTTTCTAAAAATACACTCGTAATATGACCATCTAGATTGACTGTACGCTTTTTAGAGTTCTGCATTTAGAATATTCAAGACGAAGAGATCATCTTACTGGGACTTAGAAGTGATTTAATCTTCTTATTTTCTAGATATTTTAAAATTTTGTTTGCATCTACAAGAGATATATTTTTCTTATGAGCTAGTTTAGCCAACTCAGCTGCTTTCGTATAGCCAATTTCTGGGGCAAGAGCTGTTACCAGCATTAATGAATTTTCAACTCCTTGTTTAATATTTTTTATATTTGGCTTGATTCCTTTAAGGCATTTCTCATTAAAATTATTTATGGCTGATCCAAGTAAATTAATCGAATTAATGATATTTA
This sequence comes from uncultured Pelagibacteraceae bacterium, assembly GCA_902584215.1. Taxonomy (GTDB): domain Bacteria; phylum Pseudomonadota; class Alphaproteobacteria; order Pelagibacterales; family AG-422-B15; genus CACNXQ01. The sequence continues at coordinate 13,549 of CACHYW010000027.1, read as the reverse complement.
GGCCGATGAGTGGTTTATATGCATTAAGCTCAAAATGACCTTGTGAACCTGCCATTGAAATAACATTATGGAAACCCATTACTTGCAAACACACCATTGTTAAGGCTTCACTTTGGGTAGGATTAACTTTACCTGGCATGATTGATGATCCAGGTTCATTCTCAGGTAGGCTGAGCTCACCCAAACCTGAGCGAGGACCTGATGCTAAAAGTCTTATGTCATTTCCAATTTTAAATAAATCAGTGGCAATTACATTAAGTACACCAGATAGCTCTACTATTGAGTCATGAGATGCCAGTGCTTGAAATTTATTCGTAGCAGGTTTGAATTTTGACTTTGTTATTTTACTTATTTCTGAAGCCACAAGTTGGTCAAAACCACGTTTTGTATTTAATCCTGTACCTACGGCGGTTCCACCTTGTGCAAGATAACTTAAGTTCGTTAAAGCTCCCTCAACTCTTCTTATATTTGAATTGATTTGCGCCTGATACCCAGAAAATTCTTGCCCTAGAGAAAGTGGAGTTGCATCCTGCAAATGAGTTCTTCCAATCTTGATAATACTTTTCCATTTATGAGATTGCGATTTTAATACTTTTTCCATACTTTTTAGCGCTGGAAGAAGTTCACTTAGAATTTTTAATTTAGATGCAATATTTATAGCTGAAGGGAAGCTGTCGTTAGTTGATTGACTCTTATTAACATGATCATTTGGATGAACAGGGTAATTTGTGCCAAGTTTTTTCGATATTTTCCTGTTTGCTATATTAGCAATAACTTCGTTTACATTCATATTTGTTTGAGTTCCAGATCCAGTCTGCCATACAGAAAGGGGGAAATGTTCGTCATACTTTCCCAAAGAAACTTGTTTTGCAGCGTCTATAATTGCACGAGCTATTTTAGGACTTAGAAGTTTTTGTTTTTGGTTGGCTTTGGCACAAGACATCTTAATGATTGCCAGGGCATGTATAATCTCAATTGGCATTATATTATTGCCAATCCTAAAATTCTTTAATGACCTTTGAGTTTGAGCTCCCCATAGATTAGTGTTTGCAACTTTAATCTTGCCTAAACTGTCTTGTTCTTGTCTTGTTTTTTGACTCATGATGAATGTACTATAGTACCTTAATATATTACATATGGTAAGCGATTAAGCTTTTTCAATGATAATTCTATTATACTACTGCGAATCCGAAATGAAATGCTAGCAATAACAAGAAAATAAGTGAGAGTGCAACTAGGTAGTAAGGAATCATAAATTTGAAATACCAGAGTCCGTAATTTTTAAAACTAGTAATTTTTAGACATTTTAAAAGTGAATAAGTAATTTAAGCTTAACTTTTATGTTTAAAAAACGACAGGAAAGTCCGTCAGGAAAATTTTTAAATTTTGAATTGATTAGAGAAGAGAACGGAATTTTCTTTTTTGAAGTAATTTTTCCACCCGAGACGGCAAGTCCACTCAATTTAGTTCAAGGCGGGATGATCGATGCTGCTTTAGACGAGGCCACTTCAATGACAGCATATATTGCTTTCAAGGAAGAAAAACTTCCACTTACAACAGATCATCATGTTTTATTTCATAGGCCGATGTCACTCGGCAAGGCTACTATGCAAACTAAAATCATTAAACACGGTAAAACAGTTACGACGATCGAGGGAAAGTTATTTGATCAAAACGAAAAGTTAGTCGCAACAATGCTTCATACTGCTTTACCAACCAATATTCCGAAATAATATATTTTATTTCTTCTTTTATATAATACTATATGCTTCAGATATGACATTTGGTGAATCAATATCTACATGTTTTAAAAAATATGTTGATTTTAATGGAAGAGCATCCAGGTCAGAATTTTGGTATTTCTATTTATTTCTTGCAATATTATCAGTCGCTGCAATACCGTTAGATATTGCAATTTTTCCCTATAATGAATGGGGACCAATAAATACTACCATTGCAATTTTAACTTTTTTTCCATACATCTCAGTTACCGCAAGAAGACTACATGACTCAAATTATTCAGGATGGTTACAATTATTAGTAATTACAATAATTGGAATAATACCAGTGTTGATTTGGCTAATTCAAAAAGGTTATGAGGATGAAAATAGATTTGGCATCAATCCCGTAGTCAATTCATAAATAATTTAGTGGGAGAATTCTGTTTCTCCATCTAATTCAGAATATAAGACTATATCTCGCATTATTCAATTCTTCGTTGCAGACTTCGTTGCAAGTTTGTGTGATACTGCACAAACTCTGTTTTCTGACTTCGTTGCAAATTCACTTCATTTTAAAGTTTTTTTGTGCAAAAATGAAAAAAAACATGAAAAAGATTTTCTTGTCTTTCATATTAATTTTTATTTTTCCATCATATGTACCAGCGCTCGATAGTTATGGTATCTATGAGGCGCTGAATAAATCAATAGTTAGAATTAATATATGGCAGGATTATGAGAGTGATAACGCCTATACTATTACCGGGGGGAGTGGGGTCGTTATCAATGAAAAAAATGGCGTTTATTTTATATTAACTAATGCTCATGTTTTATTAGAAGAATTTTGTTTATTTGATGAATATGGTTGTATAGATAAAATTTGGGGCAAAGATATTACAATTGCAATTGATACACCGGATACAGAATTTGACTATCCAGTAAATAGTAACGACTTTATGTATTGGTCAGATTATGATTTTGCCGTGATAAGAGTTAATATGAATAATTATATTAAAGAAGATCAATATCATGATTTCACTCCTATTACGATTGGTGGTAGTTGGCATCCCTTGATGAGAGTATATGGTGCAGGTTTCCCATCTATTTTAGGAAATTATGATAAAGATTATGCTGAATTAGTTTTCTGTTCTGGAGTTGTAAATACAATGTTTATGGACGAAGATTCTTTATACCAACTTGGTAATTATTCTATCGCGCATAGTTGTACGTTAGCAGGAGGTATGAGCGGGGGACCACTTGTCGATGATGAAGGATTATTATTAGGAATAAATGGATTATCTGGAGGGTCTGAACTCTACACTGATGAGCAGGGCAACTTAGTAGATGTTGATATTGCTGCTGCTCGATTTGATTATGCCATGGATATTTGGGAATTATATCGTCTTGAAATACTTAGTTTTGAGGATGAGGATGGTCACTTTAATCCTGATAGTTCTTTTTACGAGTATTTGCCTAAGTTATCTTATGATTACCATGCTGACTTTTATGAAAGTTATGTTGAGTTGTATCCAGAGGAAATAGGTAAAATTAGATTGCTATTTGACTAAATAAACTAGTTAAGTGGGAGACTTCTGTTGCCCGGTGCCTCCCGAACCGCGCTTGCCTAATTATATTAAGCAGCGAGCGCTAATTTATTGTTAGCATTTAAAAGTTAGCCCGATAACGGCGGTACAATGCCGAGAGAAAAACTTACCTTTAAACATTCGTCGATCCTATATCACCCCCTAATAAATGGTGGAGGTGCCGGGTACCGCCCCCGGGTCCGTAATGGGTATTATGTAAGCCGTTTATCTCTATAGCTAGGATATCCCCAGCAATCTGAGTATAGTTTGATATTGAATCTTTTTAAAGAGGCTATTCTTATTATAATATGCCATTATTATTTGATTCACAAAAATGCCTGTAAATAAAGAACAACTGGAAGAGATAGAAGCTTTGCGCTCTGAAAAAACTGAGACTGCCCGAGTTACTGCTCCAGAGTTAGAGGCTGTTTTGTATCAGCCTATTGAAGTTCTTGATCATGGTTTCGTTCGTGTTATTGACTATATGGGTGATGACAGCTCTGTTGTTCAATCAGCAAGAGTTTCTTATGGAAAAGGGACAAAGAAAATTTCAAATGATAAAGGTCTAATTAAATATTTGATGAGACATCGCCACTCAACACCATTTGAAATGTGCGAGATAAAGTTTCATATAAAGTTGCCAATCTTTATTGCCCGTCAGTGGATTAGACATAGGACTGCAAATGTAAATGAATATTCAGCTAGGTATTCAATACTTGATAAAGAATTTTACATACCTTCTGCCGAAAATTTAGCGGCGCAATCACAGATAAATAACCAGGGTCGGGGGGACGCACTAACTGATGACGAAGCATCAAATGTTATTCAAATTTTAAAAAATGATGCAGAGCAAACGTACGCAAATTATGAGACGCTTCTAAATGAAAATTCTTCAGGGGGAGTTTTGGATGAGGGCAAGTCAGGTATTGCCCGCGAACTTGCTAGGATGAATCTTACATTAAATACATATACACAATGGTACTGGAAAATAGATCTCAATAATCTGCTACATTTTTTAGCGTTAAGAGCTGACGATCATGCACAATACGAAATCAGAGTTTATGCAGATGTAATGCTTGATCTTGTAAAAAAATGGGTTCCTTTGACTTATGAGGCATTTGAAGATTACCGTATGGGAGGTACAGAGTTATCGGCAAAAGAAATTCATCTGATGAAAAAACTTCTTAAGGGAGAAAAAGTTTCATTTGAAGAAGAAGGTTTATCTAAAAGAGAGTGGAGCGAACTTCAAAAGAAATTTGACCTTAACTAGTATTGGATAGTTTTTCTAATTTGAGCCTTTTGATTAAAGACTCTGCTAACTCATTAAATATTTTACTCACTTTGTGGTCTGGCACTAAATCAGTTAAAGGATGACCTTTGTCACTTTGTTCCATGAGCAGTGGATCATGCGGTAAATTTGCCAAAATTTCATAATCATATTTTTCAGCAATATCTTTGGTTTTGCTCTTACCATAAAGATTATATTCTTTACCAGTGTCCGGCGCTAAAAAATAACTCATATTCTCAACTATGCCGAGTATAGGGACTTTAGTTTTCTCAAACATTTTTAAACCGCGCACAACATCGATCAAAGCAATATCTTGAGGTGTTGTTACAATGACGCTTCCGGAAATATTAATTTTTTGAATAAGTGATAGTTGAACATCACCAGTACCAGGGGGTAAGTCAATCACCATTATGTCAGCATCCCCCCAATTAACTTTATCGATCATTTCATTAATTGCCTTCATGACCATGAGTCCACGCCAAATAATTGGATTTTCATCATTTACCATATACCCCATAGACATTGTGGAAATGCCATATCGATCTATAGTTTCTATTTTTTCTCCATCAGATGAAGGCTTTTCATTCACACCAATCATTTTCGGAATTGACGGTCCATAGATGTCAGCATCTAACAGGCATGTTTTAAGCCCTAGAGATTTGAAAGCGCATGCAAGGTTCACAGCGACAGTTGACTTGCCTACCCCACCTTTTCCTGAGGCAACAGCTAAAATATATTTTATTTTAGATGTACCAGAGTTATTTGATTTTTTAACTTGAGCACTAATTTCTTTTTCATCTTCTAAATTTTCTTTATGGTATGTTGTAATAATATTTACTTTTGTAATACCAGGGATTTCATTAAGGGCAGCTTGAGCATCGTTAAATATTTTTTCATTTTTTTTTTGATCCATCTCATCAAATTCTAATATGCAATCAATTTTACCCTCATTGGCGTTGATATTTTTTACCATACCTAGTGCAACGATATTCTGGCCTTTACTGTCGTTCATTACTTGTCCAAGTAAGTGTAATGCTTGATTTTCTAGAGTTTCTGCCATTTTTTTGAACTTGTATTATAATAATTAATCACAATATATCATATGTATACTTGTAATTAATTGCTTTTAACCATTTTTACCATATATAAATATTCAATTAATAAAATGTCTTGGTCTGATAACAATAATAATGATCCTTGGGGATCTTCTGGTAATGGCAGCCGCAAACGTGGTCCTGGACCAAATATGGACGATGTAATTCGAAATGCTCAAAATAAATTTAAAGGAATGATGCCTGGCTCTTTTTTTGGAAAGTTAGGGCCTATGGTCATAATAGGAATTCTAATACTCATTTGGCTGGCAAGTGGCTTTTATAGAGTGCTACCTGATGAGCAAGGAGTAGTTCTTCAATTTGGAAAATATACCAAAACTACTCAACCTGGTTTAAATTATCATCTTCCTTATCCAATTGAGAGAGTTTTCACTCCTAAGGTTACAAAAATTAATAGAATAGATGTTGGTTATCGTCAAAGCCCTGATTCACGTGTTACAGCAATTCGTGACGTCGAGGAAGAAAGCTTGATGCTAACTGGTGATGAAAATATTGTAGATATTGATTTTTCTGTTTTTTGGTTAATCAATGATGCTGGAAAGTTTTTATTTAATGTACAGGCCCCAGAATTAACTGTAAAAAGTGCTGCTGAAACAGCAATGCGTGAGTCTATAGGTCAAGCTTCGATTCAATCCATATTAACTGAGGGAAGAACAGAGATTGAAGATAAGACTCGAGTATTAATTCAAGAGATATTAGACGATTACGGAACTGGAATAACTATAACGCAGGTTCAGACACAAAAAGCAGATCCGCCTGCTCAAGTTATTGATGCATTCAGAGATGTCCAAGCTGCACGTGCAGATAGAGAAAGACAACGTAACGAAGCTGAAGCTTATGCAAATGATATAATCCCAAGGGCTCGAGGTGAAGCTGAGCAGATACTTCAATTGGCAGAAGGTTATAGGCAAAAAGTAATAGCTGACAGTGAAGGTAAAGCCGCAAGGTTTTTATCAATTCAAGCTGAGTATGCTAAAGCCCCATCTGTTACAAAAAAGAGAATTTTTTATGAAACCATGGAAGATGTATTTTCCGACATGGACAAAGTAATTATCGATAAAAATGGAGGGGACTCGGTAGTGCCTTACCTGCCCTTGCCAGAATTAAAGAAAACACAGGATTAAATATGAGAGCGTCTAGAATTTCCCTTATCGTAATTGGCCTAATTGCTATTATTTCATATTTTACATTATTTACTGTTTTGGAAGTAAAAAATGCAATTGTTCTTCAGTTTGGTGACCCAAAAAGAGTAATTACAGAGCCAGGTCTTAACTTTAAGATTCCATTTATTCAAAACGTCATATTTATTGATAATAGGATATTAGATATCGATGCACCAGCCGCTGAAATTATTGCATCCGACCAAAAGAGACTCATTGTTGACGCTTTTGTAAAATTTAAAATTGTTGATGTGTTAGAATTTTATAAAGCCTTAGGAAATGAAAATGTAGCGAGATCAAGAATATCTGCTGTAGTCAACTCTCGTATTCGTGGTGTCTTAGGTGAAGAACCTCTGGCATCAGTTCTATCAGAAAATAGATCTAAACTAATGAAACAAATTACCTCTCTTGTTGAAGCTGAAGTGAGAGACTTTGGCATAGAGATAGTTGATGTAAGAATTAAACGAGCTGATTTACCTGAAGCAAACAGTCAGGCTATTTTTGCTAGAATGCAAACTGAAAGAGAGAGAGAAGCAAGAGAGTTCAGAGCTCAAGGTGCAGAGATGGCACAAAAGATAAGATCAACTGCAGATAAAGAAGTTACAATTATTAAATCGCAAGCAGAAAAAGAAGCGAACATTGTTCGCGGTGAAGGTGACGGCATGGCAAACAAAGTCTTTGCAGAAGCATTTGGTAAAGATCCTGAATTTTTTGCGTTTTATAGAGCCATGCAGGCCTATACTGAAGGTCTTAACAGTGACGATACAACAATGATCCTGTCTCCTGAGAGTGAGTTTTTTGAGTACTTCGGGGACTTTAGCAGCGTAGGAAATTAAATTACATAATCTCCCATAAATAAATATGACCCAATTCGTATTAGGTTCTTTAGGCATGTTATTAATAATAGAAGGTCTTCTTTACGCCTTATTTCCAACCAGAATGAAAGCAATGATCACTAGTATGTTGAATATGAATAATGATACATTAAAGTGGGGTGGATTAATGTCAGCAATATTAGGCATTATAATTCTGTGGTCGGTGATCGAATGATTAAAAAATATTTTATTTTTCCATTATCTTTATTTATATATTTGAATGGAATAATCATTGCAATTGCCTTTACGGGCCCAGACACATTTTCTGATTTAGCAGAAAGTGTATCTCCATCAGTAGTCAATATCTCTACAACTGGTGTAATTGAGCAAACAGGACCTGAAGTCCCATCTATTGAAGATTTCTTTAATTTTCCATTTAATATGCCTCGATCTGAACCGTCTGAACGCGAGTTTAGTTCTTTGGGTTCAGGTTTCGTTATATCTGAAGATGGATTTATAGTTACCAATAACCATGTAGTTGAAAATGCATCAGATATACAAGTAACATTTACAGATGGTACAAAAATTGAGGCTGAGTTAATTGCGGCTGATGCTGAAACCGATTTAGCTCTTTTAAAGGTAGATGCAAACAACTTGGATTATCTTGAATTTGGTGACTCTGATACAGCTAAAGTTGGAAATTGGGTTATGGCAATAGGTAATCCGCATGGCTTAGGGGGAACTGTTACAGCTGGGATAGTCTCTGCAAGGGGTAGGATGTTAGGAGGAAGATATGATGATTTTATTCAAACGGACGCCTCAATTAATAGAGGTAACTCAGGAGGACCTCTTTTTGATCTAGAGGGAAAAGTAATTGGAGTGAATTCGATGATTATTTCACCTAGTGGTGGATCAATTGGTATTGGTTTTGCTATCCCTTCTAATCTAGCAAAAAATATTATTGATCAACTTAAAGATAATGGAGAAATTGAAAGAGCGTGGCTAGGAGTAAGAATACAAGAAGTAACTGAAGAGATAGCTCAAAGCCTTGGTCTTACTAAAACTTATGGCGCTTTAGTTCAAGGTTTAACACCAGATAGTCCGGCTCTAAGCGGTGGCGTAAAAGAAGGTGATATAATTATTGAGTTTAATGGCAAAGAAGTTGAGTCAGTTCAAACACTTCCCAAATTAGTAGCAGAAGCGAGTATAGGAGAAAAAAGTACTGTTGTTGTGTGGAGAGATGAAAAAGAAGTTTTATTAAACGTAAATCTTGGGAAACAACCATCCCTTGAAGAGCTAGCTAGTATTGAAAATAATGGATCATCAATTAACATAGCTGAATTAGGTATTAAAATACGAACAATTTCAGATGAAGACAAAGATAGGCTGCAACTGCCGCCTGCTCAGCAAGGTGTCATAATATCTGAAATAGATAACGACTCATTTCTGATAAGGCAAAATATTAAAAAAGATGACATCATAATTGAAATACAGAATAAAGTTGTAAGCTCATCAGGAGATGTATTAGAAATAATTGATGAAGTGGTTGCTCAAGGAAAAGAAAATATTTTGATAGTTTTTTATGCTGGTCCTAATTCAAGAAAATATATAGGCGCAAAACTCTCGCTTGATTGACGAAACATGTCTAGAGATTTAATTGTCATCTTTGGACCTACGGCAAGTGGAAAATCAAAAAAAGCAATTGATATCGCTTCAAATCATAAATCATCGATCATTAACTTAGATAGTATGCAGGTCTATAAAGATTTGAGAATCCTAACTGACAGGCCAACAGATGAAGACTTAAGTAAATGCGATCATAGATTATATGGTTATCTTAATGGCGATGAATCAAGTACAGCAGCGTCATGGTTAAACGATGCAGTAAATGAAATTAAAGAATGTTTCGGTAATCAAAAACTTCCTATTTTGGTTGGTGGAACAGGTATGTATTTAAATGCACTTAAGTTTGGCTTAGCTGATATACCAGATATTAATGAAGCAACAAAAAATGAAACACAAAGTCTTTTTAATAGTCATGGACTTAGATTTCTTTTTGATGAGATAAAGAAAAGCTATCCATCAACTAAAATTCAAGAAAATGATAGACAAAGAATATTCAGAAGTCATTCACTTTTGCAACAAACAGGTAAAGTGTTAGAACAGTGGCAATTAAATACCTCTCCTGCAATTGACGGTATAAATTACCACATATTACTAACAACTACAGAAAGAGATGAATTGTATCCCAAGGCTGAATTAAGAGTCGACCATATGTTTAAAGGCCTTGTGGTTGATGAAGTAAGTGATTTATTAAGTAAAGGCTATGACGATAATAAGTCTATTATGAAAGCTATAGGAGTCAGGGAAATAAAAAGTTTCTTAAATAAAAAAATTGATCTTGAAGAATGTAAAAATATCATCAAAAAAAATACTAGAAATTACATTAAAAGACAGCTAACTTGGATAAAAGGTAATAATATTACTCAAAACATAGATTTAAAGAAATTTATGTAATGTAAAAATCTTATATACTTTTCATTAATTAGATTGTATTTGACTTTTATGATAAATCTTCATAGAAAGTCACTTCAAACGTAAGGGGAATTTATGGTTAATATTCAGATGACAGGTGCTCAAATGGTTTTAAAGGCATTTGAGGATCATCAAGTTGATACAATTTTTGGTTATCCTGGTGGGGCTGTTTTACCTATATATGATGAGTTAGCAAAGGAAAGAGATACCAATCAGCCTATTAGGCACTATTTAGTGAGGCATGAACAAGGTGCATCTCATTCTGCTGAGGGATATGCTAGATCAAGTGGTAAAGTTGGGGTTATGCTTGTTACATCCGGCCCTGGAGTTACTAACGCGGTAACAGGTTTAACCGATGCCATGATGGACTCCATTCCAATTGTTTGTATAAGCGGACAAGTGCCGACTCACTTAATTGGCACCGATGCTTTTCAAGAATGTGATGCTGTTGGCATTACAAGACCTTGCACAAAACATAATTGGCTTGTTAAAGATATCAATGATCTTTCAAGAATTCTACACGAAGCGTTTTACGTAGCTTCAAGCGGAAGACCTGGGCCAGTTCTAGTTGATATACCAAAAGATATTCAATTTCAGACCGGAACGTATATTGGCCCTGAAACTGTTAAACATAAATCGTATAGACCAAAATTAAAGGCAAACATCGATCAAATTGATGACGCACTGAAATTAATAGCTGATGCTGAAAAACCGATTTTTTATACTGGTGGAGGCGTTATTAATTCTGGAAATGCAGCTGTTCAATTACTAAGAGAGTTTATTCGATTAACTGGTTTTCCAATTACATCTACATTGCAAGGATTAGGAGCCTATCCTGGTGACGATTCACAATTTATTGGCATGTTAGGTATGCACGGTACTTATGAAGCGAATATGGCTATGAACAAATGTGACTTGATGATTAATATTGGAGCTAGATTTGATGACAGGATTACTGGTAAAATTGATGAGTTTTCACCAAATTCTAAAAAGATCCATATTGATATTGATCCTTCTTCAATCAATAAGATTGTTAAAGTTGATGTACCATTAATAGGTGATGTTGCACATGTGTTGGAAGATTCAATAAAATTATGGAAGTCTAAAGTTTATAAAATCAATAAATCCCCTCTTAAGGAGTGGTGGAAAACAATTGATAAATGGAAAGAGAAAGACTCACTTAAATATACAAGCGATAAAAATATAATAAAACCACAACACGCAATCCAGAGGTTGTATGAATTAACTAAGGATAAAGATGTATTTGTTACGACTGAAGTTGGTCAACATCAAATGTGGGCTGCTCAATATTATAAATTTAACAAACCTAATAGATGGATAACATCGGGTGGATTAGGAACAATGGGTTTTGGCTTACCTGCAGCGATTGGAGCACAGGTGGCTCATCCTGATAAATTAGTTATTGATATCGCGGGAGAAGCATCAATATTGATGTGTATTCAGGAAATGTCCACAGCCATTCAACACAAATTACCTGTAAAGATTTTTATTATTAATAATCAATACATGGGAATGGTTAGGCAATGGCAGGAACTGCTTCATGATAAAAGGTATTCTCATAGCTACACAGATGCATTACCAGATTTTGTTAAACTAGCTGAAGCTTATGGCGCCAAAGGTATAAGAGTTCAGAAACCCAATGAATTAGATAAAGCGATAAATGAAATGATCGAATATGATGGGCCGGTTATATTCGACTGTGTTGTAGAACAGAATGAAAATGTGTTTCCAATGATTCCATCAGGTAAGGCCCACAATGAAATGCTACTTGGGGACGAAACTGTAAAAGAAGAAATTTCAGATGAAGGAAAAGTTTTAGTTTAATGAGTGAAATAGTTTCAAAGCATACAGTGTCGGTGCTGGTTGATAATGAACCAGGTGTTTTAGCCAGAGTAATAGGTTTAATATCTGGAAGAGGTTATAATATAGATAGTTTAACAGTAGCAGAAGTTGATGCTGAAAAGCATATTTCAAGAATTACAATCGTGGCTCCTGGTACTGAGCAAACTGTTAATAAAATGATAAGTCAGTTACAGCGTATTGTTCCTGTTAAAAGAGCAGCAAATGTAACTTTTGAAAAACAAGGCATAGAAAGAGAAATGGCACTAGTAAAAATTGTATCTACTGGTGAAAAAAGGCTTGAATCAATGCGTTTATCTGATGTTTTTAGAGCCAGGGTAATAGATACAACACATGACTCATTTGTATTTGAATTAAATGGCTCCCCGAGAAAAATTGACGCTTTTATTGACTTAATGAAGCCACTTGGTTTATCAGAGGTATCCAGAACAGGTGTTGTGGCAATTGCACGTGGCACAGAAAAAATGTAAAGGTGATAAAATGAAAGTTTATTATGAAAAAGACGCTAATTTAGATCTTATTAAATCCAAAAAAATAGCAATATATGGCTATGGAAGCCAAGGACATGCTCATGCGCTTAATTTGAATGACTCCGGTGCATGTGAAGTAGTTGTTGCATTAAGAGAAGGCTCTTCAAGTGCAAAAAAAGCTGAAGCTGAAGGTTTAAAAGTAATGTCGCTCTCAGATGCAGCTGAATGGGCTGATATTATGATGATGCTTATACCTGATGAGCTTCAGGCTGATGTGTGGAAAAATCATATTGAGCAAAGAGCAAAAGAAGGCTCGGCACTAGCATTTGCGCACGGATTAAACATTCATTTTGACTTAATTAATGCCAGACCTGATATGGATGTCTTTATGGTAGCTCCTAAAGGTCCAGGTCATACTGTTAGATCTGAATATAAAAGAGGTGGTGGCGTGCCATGCTTAGTGGCAGTTGATAGTGATAAAACAGGAAATGCTCTTAATCTAGCCCTTTCGTATGCTTCTGCAATTGGCGGTGGTAAAGCTGGCATAATTGAAACTACTTTTAAAGATGAGTGTGAAACAGATTTATTTGGAGAACAAACAGTTCTTTGCGGTGGTGTAGTGGAACTAATTAGAAATGGTTTTGAAACTTTAGTTGAAGCCGGTTATCCGCCTGAGATGGCGTATTTCGAATGTCTGCATGAAGTTAAACTTATTGTTGATCTTATATATGAAGGTGGGATCGCCAATATGAATTATTCAATTTCAAACACAGCTGAATATGGTGAATATGTTTCAGGTCCTAAAATTGTTGATGGCGATACTAAAGCTAAAATGAGAAAGGTATTGGATAAAATTCAATCAGGAGAATTTACTCGCGAGTGGATAGAAGAATATAAGAGTGGAGCTAAAAACTTTGAAGCAATGCGATCAAAAATCGACAATCATCAGATTGAAAAAGTAGGCACTGAATTGCGCGCTATGATGCC
>CACHYW010000026.1 GCA_902584215.1 uncultured Pelagibacteraceae bacterium | reverse complement strand
ACCTTTGCTTGAATTATTTTTAACTTTACTGAAATCATCTGCAAATCCAATTAAGCCAAAAGAAACTAGAATAAATATAACGGGCCAAGATATAAAACTTTCTGGGTTTACCCAAAGCAAAATAGATCCAATAATGGACAACAATATGATGATTCCGCCCATGGTAGGAGTTCCCTTTTTAGCTATTATATGAGATTCTGGACCGTCTTCCCTAATAGGCTGTCCGATAGACTGATAAGAACTTATCTTATTAATTAATGCAGGACCAAATAACAATATGAAGAAGAAAGAAGTAAAAAGAGCGAAGCCAGTTCTTACAGTCAGATAATTTAAGAAATTATATAAGCTTGGGATATTTAAGTATTCTAAAATATATAATATCATACGTTTTCTTGTTTAAGATGACTGATTAATCTTCTTATGTTAATTGAATTAGATCCTTTAGCAAAAATTGTATAATTACTCTCCATTATTTCGTCAAGATTGTCGATAACCTGATTGATGTCTTTATAAAAAGAAATCTTATTATTTCGTATTTTGTTTTCTAACTTTTTGAAATGCTTTCCAATAAATAAACATTTTTCAAATTTTTTCTTATTTAAAAACTTAATTAGATTACTATGGTAGAAACTAGCCTTTTGACCCAGTTCATTCATATCACCAATCAAATAAACAATATTCTTCTCTTTTAAGCTATCAAATATATCAATTGTTTGCTTCATTGAAATTGGGCTCGCATTATATGAATGGTCATAAAGCTTAAGTTTGTGACTATTATATTTACATCTAATCATATTTCCTCGCCCACTCGTAAATGGTACGTTTTTAAACTTTTTAATAAATCTATGGTCAATGTTAAGTGCATGTAAGCAAGTAAGAATTGCTAAGCAGTTATCGATTAGATTTTCCTGATCAATTCTGACACCAAAACTAATTAATTTGTCTCCGGGAAGACTAACTTTGAGCTGTATAATTTTTTTTGTTACCTTTTTTTCTTTTATATAGACATTTGAATTATTTTTTTTGCTATAATTATAAATATTTTTTATCTTAGTATTTTTATAGTATCTATATAACAAATTATAATAATTGGTCTCTTTATTAAGGATTAGTGAATCAATATTTTCTGAAGATGTAAAGATTTCACTTTTTGCCGCAGCAATCTCTTTTAAAGATTTAAAATTACCTAAGTGCACGTTTTCAATATTTAAAATAATAGAAATATTTGGCTTTAATATTTTTACTAAGCTTTTTATCTCTCCAAAATGATTCATACCTAATTCGAAAAAACCAAATTTTGTTTTTCTTGGCATATTTAAAATTTCTAATGGCATTCCATATTTATTGTTGTAAGACTGTCTTGAGCAAAAAATATTTTTATGCTCCTTTAAAATAAACGAAATCGCATCCTTAGTTCCAGTTTTTCCTACACTGCCTGTAATTCCAATAATTTGAGTATTGAGTAAGGACCTGTAGTATCTAGCAAGGGATGATAAAGCAGATAGAGTATTTTTTACCTTAATTTGCTTAAGGTTAGATTTAGGATTAATTTTTTGAACAAATGCTATAGATGCTCCCTTTTTTTCTGCTTGATTAATAAATTTATGGCCATCATTATTTTTTCCTTTAATTGCAAAAAAGATATTTCCTTTTTTTAAAGTTCTTGTATCAAGTGATGCACCTGTAATTTTTATGTCACTGTACTTAGTATTAAATAGATTATTAATCTCTGAAATTAAAATATGACTCGTTTTCATAATTTTAGGAAACCTTTAGATATTTTCACATCATCAAAGGGGTAAGCTTCGCCATTAATAATTTGATTTTTTTCATGCCCCTTACCTGCAATTATTAATAAATCTCCTTTTCTTAGTTGCTTGATTGCATGTTTTATGGCCTTTCTTCTATCTGAGATTTCCAAAAAGTTTTTGCAATCATCAATGATTTCTTTTCTAATTTTTTTTGGATTCTCAAAGCGTGGATTATCATCAGTTATAATAACATTATGTGCGTATTTTGAGGCAATTTTACCCATTATTGGGCGTTTTGAGTAATCTCTGTTTCCACCACATCCAAAAACGACATGCAGCTTTGATTTACAAAGATTGCTACCTTCTATTAAAGCATTTTGAAGCGCATCAGGTGTGTGCGCAAAATCAATATATACAGAAGCACTGTTTCTTGTATTCCCAACAAATTCCATGCGACCTGGCACTGAAGGACATTTTAGGCTTAACTTTTGAATCTTAGTTAAATTGTGACCCATAGAATAAAGCGTTAATGTTGCCAGTAAGAAGTTATGTATTTGAAATAATGGAAAGTTAGCAAACTTAAATTTTTTTAGCTCTTTACCAAATTTTACATCGACTATTGTTGAGCTGTGCTTATTTTTTTTTATCTTAACTATTTTAAATTTATTATTTTTCTGAAAATATATTGGAATAATAATACTTTCTTTCTTTAAATAACTTTTAACTCTATCAATATATTTAGTTTCAGAGTTAATTATGATCTTACTATCATTTTTTACATAATCAGAAAATAGTTTAAGCTTACTCATTATGTAATGTGACATACTTTTATGATAATCTAAGTGATCTTGTGAAATGTTTGTAAGTACACAAGCATCAAATTTTAATCCATAAAACCTTTTTTGATGTAAGCCATGACTTGATGCTTCCATTACAAGATACTTAATTTTATCTTTACTTAATTTTCTTAACTGTTTTGATAAGTCAATTGGCTCAGGAGAAGTTAGATTTCTAGTATTTAATTTTTTTATCTGAGAATTACCTAACGTACCTATTGTTGCAGTTTTTTCTCCTAAATTTGACAATATATAATTTAAAAAATAAGTTACTGATGTTTTTCCATTTGTTCCTGTCACAGCGATTTTTTTTTCTATTGTTTCACTATTGACCACGAACGCAGCTAAAGAAATTTCTTTTCTGATGTCTTTTACCTTATAAATTGGGATCTTTGATGAAATCTTTATTTTTTTTTTAATTGGAATAACTATTGCAGAGGCACCTTTAGCTACTGCGTCATTTACATATTTCAGCCCATCTGTATTACTTCCCGGGATTGCAAAGAAAATGTCGCCTTTCTTTATTATTCTTGAGTCGGAGCAAATACCTTTGTACTTTATCTTGTCTGAATTTATTTTTTTCAGGAGACGACTATTTGTCATTTATTGCAGTGATGTATTAATTAATAAGTTATCACTTGGTAAATATTTACTTTTTGTGTCTAAAATAGGACTTATCCTGTCTATAATTTGTCGCGAAACTCTTGCTGCATTCCATCCAGCGTCTGTATAACCCCAGGTATTATAGGGCGTGTCATATTCTCCAACTATTCCTTTTGGGTCATCTAGTGAAATAAGTACAAGGTATTTTGGTTTATTAATGGGAAAAGCTGAAATAAATGTAGTCATTTTTTCACTTGCATAAGACTTATTGTTTATTTTACGAGCTGTTCCTGTCTTACCTCCAACTAGGTATTTATAATCACTATAATTACCAGCATATTTTTTATTAGAATCCTTCCCAAAAGCATCTTTTGCAGTTCCTTCATCTACGACACGATTAAGTAAGTATCTCATAATTTCACTCGTTTGCTCTGAGAATATTTGATTTTTGAATAATTGATTATCTTTTTTTATCAATGATGGCTCTATTATGTAACCTCCATTTAATACCGTTGAAGTAGCTAAAGCTAAATGAAGAGGTGAAATCGAAAGTCCGTAGCCATAAGAAATGGACTCAGTATTAACCATTCTCCAAGGATCTGGGATAATTGGCTCTGCTCGTTCAGGTAAATTTACAATAACTTGATCAAAGAAACCTAAATCGTATAAATAATTTTTCTGTAATTCTGGTCCAATATCTCTAATCATATTAATTGTACCAACATTAGATGAGTGCACAAATATTTCTTCAACTGTACATTTTTTAGTTTCACAGGGACGATGAACATCATGTACTTTATGTTTACCTACATAAATATGATCATTAATTTCATAAAGTGTATTAGGCTTAAATATATTTTCTTCAATTCCAATTGCGGTTGTAAATATTTTCATTACTGAACCAAATTCATAAACACCCAGAGTGTTTTTATTGAATGTAGAATTTTCATCAAAAATTTTGTTATTAGGATCAAAGTCAGGAAGCGATACCATGGATAATATTTCTCCTGTATTTACCTCCATAACAAGTCCTGATCCACCAGTTGCTTTGTATAACTTCATAGAGTCTAATATTTCATCTCTTACTATGTGTTGTATTCTTGTATCTACTGAGGAAATAACATCATTTTCATTTTCATTGTTTAATAATTTATTGAAAGATTTTTCCATTCCTGAAATGCCATCGTTATCTATATCTACTTTTCCTATAAGATGGCTAAATAGCTCTTTATGAAGATACTTTCTCTTATAAATATCTCTTATCTCTATACCAGTTTCTCCAAGATCAATAACTTTTTGAAGTTCGTTGGGACTTATATTACGTTTCAAATAAAACCATTTACCAGAGTTAATTCTACTTTCTAAATCATTTACTGATATATCGTTATACATTGATGAGACTTTCTTAATGAATGAGTCGCGATCATAAATTTTTTTAGGATCAATACCAACATCAGACATTTGTAAGTTAGCAGTTAGGGAAATATTATTTCTATCTAATATATTCCGCCTCTCCTCATCTATCGATGACACAAAATAACGGTTTTTTTCAACATAAAAGAGATTTATTTCAATCATTTTAATCGTAATAGCAATAAATAAAGTACTAAATATGATTGCTGATAAAATTAAACGATTATTAATCTTAAGTGCGAAGTTATGCTTTATTGAATTTATTTTTTCAATAGCGAATTTTTCAGCATTGTATCGATGAGTAAATGAGAAACTTTTTTGATAAATGTCTATTTTCTTTTTTCCAGAATTTTTTCTCTTTCTCACAAAATTCTAACGTGCAGGGCTTAAAATTTTCTTTGAAGGCATATCAACTGCAATTATATCCTGAAATACCTGATTTTCTTGACCCAGATCATCTTTGTCTAAAACTACGAAATATTTAGTATAATCATTGGATATGACCATTTCAGATATCTTTTTTAAATTAATGGGTGAGATCATATGATCCCATTCTATTTTAAAAAGCTCACTCTTATTTTGCTCTTCTCTCAGAGTAATTTCTAGTTCATTGATATAATTTTGTTTTTCAGCTGATATATTTTTTATGATCATTATTGCAAGTAATCCTATTAATAAGATGATCACTGATAAAATTTTAAATAAACTACTAATCATGATTGTTTAAATCCTAAATCTTCAATAGGTACATAACCAAATTCAAGTTTATGCTTCTTGTAGAACCTTAACTTGGCCGATCTTGATCGTGAATTATATTCCATCTCTTCTATACTCGGTTTGAGAGCTTTATTTATCTTATTATTTTGACTTGCCATTTTTAAAAAGTTTTTCACAAGTCTATCCTCAAGCGAATGGAAGGTAACAATACATAAATTTCCATTTTTTTTTAAATATTTTAATGCGTGATTAAGACCAGAATGTAATTCTTCTAATTCATTATTTATATAAATTCTTAAAGCTTGAAATGTTTTAGTAGCAGGATGTTTTTTATAATATTTGTTTGGGAAACACTTTTTGATAACTTCTGCTAATTCTAAAGTTGTTTCAATTTTTTTTGATTTACGATAAGTTTCAATTTCTCGGGCAATTCTCCTGGCGTTTCTCTCATCACCATAATAATAAATGATATCAGCTAATTCTTCATGACTTTTTATATTTACCACATCATACGCGGTTATTCCCTCTTGACCCATTCGCATGTCTAAAGGACCTTCTTTCATAAAAGAAAAACCTCTTTCTGGAAAATTTAATTGCATTGATGAAACTCCTATATCAAATACGAAACCGTCAATTTCTTTTTCCTCGGTTTTTTCCATAACTTCATTAATTTTACTAAATTTAGAATGGAAAAAATCGAATCTTTCGCCATATTTTTTTTTAAACTCTCTAGCAATCTGTTTAGCATATGGATCCCTGTCAATTGCAATAATATTGCAGTTGCTGAACTCAAGAAATTCTTTCGAGTACCCTCCATTTCCAAATGTTGCATCGAAGTACGTCTCATTATCTTTAGGTCCAGTTAGTTTTATTATCTCCTTTATAAGAACTGGCTTATGAGCCAATTCTTTTTTCGTCATTTACTCTGTCTTCTAAGGAATGCAGGAATTTCTAACAGATCCTGATCAGTTTCATTTTCTTCAGTCATTTCTTCATCTTTAGGATCGTTCATATCGTCTAATTGATGAATATTTGGACTGCTAAATAGATCAGGTGCATCTACTAACTCATTATTTTCTCTATTAGCATTTATCAAATCCATAATGCTATTAGTAGCTTCTTCCTCAGTGACCATCTCAGGCTCAATCATTGGCTCTGGCGAAGCTGCTTCTTCAGCTGTCATTTCTGGTTCAGTGATTGGCTCTGGCGAAGCTTCTTCTTCAGCTGCCATTTCTGGTTCAGTGATTGGCTCTGGCTCAACTTCTTCTTCAGCTGCCATTTCTGGCTCTATCATAACTTGCGTATCTTCAATATCAGTTTGAGAGAGAATATCTGAATTTTCCCCATCCATGAACATGTATGGATCAGAATTTTCATTTACATCTTCATTCATCTCTTCATTGCTTAACGATGCTTGTACTGAGTTTGAATTTGCTGCTGGTGTAGCCGCCATTGATGATACTGCAGAATTTCTTGTAATTTGTAAATCTACAATTGATTTAGTTGGCTTTGGATGTGAGTCTAATCCTGTGGCCACAACAGAAACTCTTGCCTTGCCTTCAAGTTTGTCGTCAAAAATTGACCCCACAATTACATCTGCATCAGGATGAACCTGTTCTCGAATTTCGTTTGTAATTTTATCGACTTCATGAAGAGTGAGGTCAGTCCCACCAGTTATATTGATGAGAAGTCCTTTAGCTCCATCAAGTGAATAGTCATCAAGTAATGGGTTTGTTACGGCATTATGGGCACATTCAATAGCTCTATTTTCACCTGAAGCTTCACCTGTTCCCATCATAGCGCGACCCATGTTGTTCATGATTGTTTTTACATCTGCAAAATCTAAATTTATAAGACCAGGTACTACCATTAAATCGGTAATACTTCTTACCCCTGCATGTAAAACATCATCCGCCATTGAAAAAGCATCTGCAAAAGTAGTTTTTTCATCAGCAACTTTGAATAAGTTTTGGTTAGGTATAACAATTGTTGTGTCAACAAGATGCTCTAACTCTTTGAGGCCTTGCTCAGCTATACGCATTCTACCAGCTCCTTCAAATTGAAATGGTTTTGTAACAACTGCAACAGTGAGGATACCCAATTCTTTTGCCACTCTTGCAATTACTGGTGCTGCACCTGTACCAGTGCCTCCACCCATACCGGCCGTGATGAAAAGCATGTTAGTTCCCTCTAAACGTTCCATGATTTCATGCTTAGTTTCATCAGCTGAAGACTTTCCAATATCAGGGTGTGATCCTGCGCCTAGACCTTTTGTTACTTGAACTCCTAATTGCATCTTAGAGTCACTCAATGATTTAGAAAGGGCCTGTGCATCTGTATTTGCTGCCACAAACTCAACACCTGATAATCCTGCTTCAATCATGTTGTTGATTGCATTGCCACCTGCACCTCCGACTCCAAACACAGTTATCTTAGGCTTAAGTTCTTTTAGTTCTGGAACGCTTAAATTTAAAACCATGAAATTATCCTCCTGTTTTCATTAGTTATTGATTACTCCATTTGAGATTTGCTAAGTTATTCTTCGCACTATTTGATTTATCTTTTTTATAGTCTTCATACGTAGTTGGGTTCCACATTTGAAATGTTTCGCCCATGCCTATAAATGAAACTTGATCAATAATTCCTGCTGATATAATTAATTCACCAGGTATTATTACTCTACCGTCTTGATCAAAATGAATTTGATGACTGTCTGCAAATATAGAAGATGAAAAAGTATTTCTTTCTTCACTAAAAGGTCCAGCAGACTCGATCGCATCACTTATTTTTTGCATTCGATTAATTGCACAGCCTTCAATTGATTGAAGGGTTGGTGAAGGGTAACAAATCATTCCCTTAAGACCATTTTGTTCAAGCACACTTCTGAATGATGAAGGTACTGAAACACGACCTTTCTTGTCTATGCGATTAATATAAGTAGATAGAAACAAAGCCATTTTATAAAAAAAGTTAGTTATTAAAATAATCAACAAATTACCTCGTTTGGGTTAAATTGGGATTACATGGGATAGTATGGGATCAAATGGGTAATGTCTATAGGTTTTTTAAGAATTGTTATATTTTTCAGCAGCTTATGTGATAATTTACTTTAAGTAAATTTAATAAGTAATTGAAAATAAATAGATATAAAATTGCCAGATAATCTATAAGCCGGGTTCTGTGAGTTAATAAAAATCTATGACTATTCATCTAGTTCGAGTGTTACCACACGAATCATGCGATCAACCCAGTTACAGTCAAGACTAACTATTGTAACTCTATTTGATCTTGCTCCTGGCGGGGTTTACCATGCCTTTTTTGTTACCAAAAAAGCGATGAGCTCTTACCTCACCTTTTCACCCTTACCTTATAAATTTCAATTAAGGCGGTTTATTTTCTGCGGCACTTTCCCTGGGGTCGCCCCCGCCGGGTATTACCCGGCACCATTGTCTTGTGGAGCCCGGACTTTCCTCTTTACAAGTAAAGCAGTCATCCAATTATCTGGCAGATATGATTTACAGTCTTAGTGTTTTTTGGTCAAGCTTATCTTTTTGGATTTTATTAAATTTTGCAGATATCCAATCAATTTATGTTTAACAGAAAATTCTTCTAGTTCTTCTGGACAATAGTGGCTCTCAAAGGCATGAATAACTTGAAGGGTTTCTTTATCCATTAATCCGTTAATTGAAATTTTGTAACCAAAGTCACTCAATAAGATTTGTAAATTCTTTATATTTGATGGGCTTAGTTCTTTTTTAGACCTATTCTTTTTTGGATGCAATCCAATACCTCTTTTATTTAATAATTTCCAAGGGAACAAGTAACCAGGGTCTAGTTTTCTCAATGGAGCTATATCTGAGTGTCCTAGTATAAACGCATCATTAATTTGATATTTATTTTTTAAATATAATATTAATTCTATTATTGCATCAACTTGAGACTTATTGAATTTGTGATAACCAAATTCATGACCTTTATGCTGTATCTCTATTCCAATAGATTTTGAATTGAGATTTTTGTCTGATTCCCAGAATGAAATGCCTGCATGCCAAGCAATATTATAATCCTTTACGAGCTGAATGATTTTACCATATTCATTTATAAAATAGTGTGAACTAACTTTAGATTTTTTTGATTGCAATCTCTTCAAAGACTCAGCAGACGACTTCATTCCTGTATAATGAACTATAAGATATTTTATTTTTCTAAATTTTCTTTCTTCAAAATTGGGAGAATCTAAGAATTGAAATTTCATGGCGAATTAAGAACCTTATTGTCTTCTGGTTCACGGATCATCACTATTGCGACCCCTATTAAAGTAATTAAAGATCCTAAAATAATTTTTAAAGTAATGACCTCATCAAAACCTTCATATAATGAAAATAAAGAGATTATAAATGCGTTTACTATAGCCAATACAGGCGCCATAAGAGTTAAAGGTGTTACTTTAGAGAGTTCATACTTAGTTATTAAATAATAAAATCCTGCATGACCTATTAATGTTGCTGCAAAAGCTGTAAACAAAACTGAGTACCATCCAACTAAATTTGCATTTGTCATTACTTCCAAATGATTATCTTCAAAAATTAAAGAGACGATTGCTAAGAAAATAAAGCTAATAAATGCAATCCAAGCCTGTAGATCAAATACCTTAATATTTTCTAATTTTTTCATAAATAATAGACTTACAGCTATGGAAAGAGCAGCGAGAAGAGCAAAATAGACGCCTCCCAAATCAGAAAAAATCGTTGGTTCGAAGACCAAAATAATTACACCTCCAAAAGATAGGGTAATACCTAATATTCTTCTCCATCTGATCACTTCTTTAAGAAATATAACTGACAATATAGTTGCAAATGGCACGCCAAGTTGAAGTACGATTGCAACAGATGAAATATACTGAGAATTATCTAAAGCTAAATAGAAGAATGCAAAGTGAATGCCTCCTCCGAGGATAGAAATAATCAAAATGTTATTCATTTGACCTTTGTGAAACTTAAGAAATGGAATTAAAATGAGGGCTATAAGAAAAAATCGCATTGTTGTAAAAAGAAATGGGGGAAATTCTGTTACGCCAATCTTTGCTGAAATAAACGCTAAACTAAAAGCAAAATTTATCATTAATACTAAAATGATATCTTTGGTTCTCAAAATAGTTCCATTTAATGTCTAAAATGCCTCATAAATTTAAACTCAATTAAAGTATTAATTTGATTACAATATTTATATAGAATAGCATTAATCTAATGAATTTGAGAATACTATTAGTGTTAATTATTGGATCAACCCTGGCCTTTCAAGGTTGTGCTTCGAAAGGCAATGAGTTGAATAGCTCTTTATCACAACAAGAGATCTCAACAGTTAATGATCCATTTGAAAAAGTAAATAGAGTTGTATTTTCTTTTAATATTATCTTTGACAAAATTATATTAAGACCAATTGCAGTAACCTATAAAGCAGTCGTTCCCGGCTTTGTTAGAAATAGAATTACGTATTCCTTAAATAATTTAAGCATGCCAATAACTGCGGTTAACAATCTTCTACAAGGAGAACTCAGAAAAGCCGGTGTATCAACAACAAGATTTATTATTAATTCAACCGTTGGATTATTAGGCTTCTTTGATCCAGCTTCCAGCATGGGATTAGTTACAGAAACCGAAGATTTTGGACAGACACTATCGGTCTGGGGCGTTTCTTCAGGTCCGTACGTTGTATTGCCCTTCTTAGGTCCTTCTAATCCTCGAGACTTTGCAGGTCTTCTTTCTACATCTCTTTTAGATCCAATGTATCAAATTGGAGGGGGGAGTGCTCCTGGCTCATTAAGAACTTATCGATTAGGAACAGGCGCTGTTGATTTTAGATCACAAAATGTTGAAATACTTGATGACCTGCAGAATAATTCAATCGATTACTATGCTGCAGTCAGAAGTTTTTATTCACAGGGAAGGGAGAGTCAAGCAGCTAGTAATCTAGAAATTGACTCTTCTGAACAAGAGAATGATATTTTTGATGACTTTGAGATAGATGAAAGCTATGTAGGACCAGATATAGAGATTACATATGACTAAATTAAAAATTCATATTTATATACTTATTCTTTGCTGCAGCTTCAATCCAGCAGTTCTTGCATCAAATTTTACAGAAGAAGAAAATTTCGTAACTTCATTTGCAGACTCAGCAATATCTATCTTAAGTGATGACTCACTTTCTGATGTTGAAAGAACCTCAAGTTTTACAGAATTAGTAATGTCATCAATTGATCTAAATTTAATTTCAAAATTTGTTTTATCTAAAGCATGGAAGGATGCTTCAGATGAGCAGAAAGAAGAATATTTAATTGCATTCAAGGACTACTTTGTAAGCTCATACGCTAATAAGCTTGATCAATACGCGGGTGAAAAAGTTGATGTAGTTGGGTCACAAGAAGCCGGTAAATACGTGATTGTTGAAAGCAATATTATTAGGGAAGGAACTGACACACTTAAGATTAATCTAAAGTGGAGACTTCTAAATAAGGACAATCAAATTAAAATTATTGATTTAAACATTGAAGGCATCAGCCTTGTGATTGCGCAGCGAGAAGAATTTCAGTCATTCCTGGCTAACAATGATTATAATTTGGATAAGCTAATTGAAAAAATTGTTTCAGTCTCAGATTAATATTCCGATGAAGGTAGACCTTTGAGTTTCCAACCTAGAGTAAAACCATCTTCAACATTAAATAAACTTTTGTACCCTTCAATTGCTACCATGTTGGCTGCTAGTTTGGAACGCCCTCCTGATTTACAAATAAAATAAATATTTGAATCCTTAGGTATTTCAAGAGATTTAAATTCCTCAATAAAATTCAGATTTTCAGTTCCTTCCTCATTTCTTATAGCTAATTTAAAGAGAATGCCCTCAAAAGAGTCTTCATCGGGTATACCATCAACATTCCACTCAGTCGGACTTCTTACATCAATTAAGTAAGAATTCTGATCTTCATTTAGTTTTTTAAAGCATTCTTCAGATGAAATATTTTGTATTGAGCTCATGTCTTTATGTCTTTTGATTAGAAGATTTAAATCGATCCGAAATTGAATTAATTTTTGTTTTTCGTCCCCTCACTCTTTGTCTCCATTTCAGAAAAGAATTACGTTTAAGATTATCTTTCATTATCTTTATCACTTCTTTTTCTTTAAGTCCAAATTGATTATTAATATCAGTAAAAGTTGTTCGATCTTCCCAAGCCATTTCAATAATGCGATCAGTATCTGCTGGGGATAGTTTACTCTCCATATTAGTTTGATATCTTTATTGCTTGAAAATTGCCAGGGCGATGTTCTCCCTTTTCAACTACACCAAGTAATTTTTCCCAAATCTCAAGCGCTCCGTCTGCTTCTTCTTTTCCAATCAGCCTTGTCACCTCATCATAAAGGGGGCCTTTTATATCTGATATTTCGTTCTTAACTTTTTCTAAGTACCACTTATTACGATCATTTAGTGATAGGACTTTAAATCCTGTTTCTTTTAAAAGACTTTCATACTTCTCGAGTGAACACATGAACATATCTAAACCTTCCGCTGCAATATAGTCCTTCATCTGCTTTGATGGCTCATTATCATCGTTCCTCATCCAATCTCCGACAGAAAGAATTCCATCATCAACTAAGATATCATTTATCTCTTGAAGTAATTTTTTTTTGTCAATGATATGTAAAAAGGCTTCCTTGCTAAAAACAACCTGAAAGCTTTTATCTTCAAATTTATGTTCACCTGGCTTAGTGCAGATAAACTTCACTTTATTAGATATACCTTTCTTCCTAGCTAAATCATTTGCAGTTTCGATCACTAATGGTTCTGGATCTATTCCAATTGCTTCATTGGCACCATATTTTTCTATCATGTGAAAAACCGCTCCTCCCGTGCCGCAGCCAATGTCCAAAACTTTTTTGCCTTTTAAGTCTAATCCTTTTAAAATTTGATCAATTTCATCAGTGCCTCCTGGTGATAAAAATCCTTCACCCCAGATAGTTTTAAGCATATTCAATTGTTTGGGGCCGTAGTGGCCTTCGTCGGTTAAGCTCATATTATTAATGATATGTTTTAGAAGCTCTCGTGGCTTTGTTTAAGTCAATAAAACTTAGATTGCATTTTCTTTTGATGACTAGCTTAATTAAAGGAGGTAATAAATTTTTAAATTTTACCCGCCTTACTAAAATATCCTGCTGCTTCATCATATGATCTATTTGCATATAATTTAGAAATACACAAAAGTGTTAAATGCAATGGAATGCCAAATAACAACTCAGGTAGATCTAGATTCATATTAAGATTTTAACCTGATTTATCCATCATAATCAAGAACAACTGTACCTGAAACAGGATCAGTTACACCTAATTCAGGTGATAATTCTTCAAGTACGTGCCTCATCTTATCTAAATTTGCGATCATTGCATCTCTCTGAGCAGCAATTGCCTCTTCTGATTCCCAAATGCCGATATAGCAATAAGTTCTTTCTCCTGTTTTGAAAAGACGACTAATTTTTTGGCCAGGTAAATTTTCAAAACCTTTATTGATCTCCAGATATTCTTCTTCACAACCTTCTTTGACTTTAGCTCTCACAGCATTGCAAAATTCCATATTTTCTCCTTTATAATTAAATGATTATATTAACTCCAACTTATACATAATGAAAAGAACTAAAAATTAAATTTTTGTTATGTCCAACTCACCCTAGCTATTGTTCTTGTTGTGCAGTAAAAAATATCATTATTTAAACCAGGTGTTAAAAACATACCATTTGCTAACGGCGACTTAAGAGAAACTTTATCTAAAATATTGCCATTAGTTAAATCAATCACAACCAATTTATCATCATTTTCTTCAAAACTATTAATAACTAGTTCTTTGCTTTCAGGAAAAACAACAGGCTGCATTGTTGGACGGATATCATCAATTTTCCAGGAAAGATCGAGTTTTTTTGCTGTGGTATCAATGCCTGCTAGTCCCCCATTAATACTATCCCAACAAACACATACGTTATGTTCTGGTATATTTACTGGTGGGGCTATTATACCACCGCCAGATTTTTCAAATGGCTCTATATACTGAAATTCATTAGAATAGAGATCAAATTTATACAATCTCTGCTTACAGCTCCAAGGAGCGCTCCTTCTCCAACTTAGTTCCTTAGGCGCTTTATTAAACCTACCATTAGGATGGGTTGAGTATATTGCTCTTAGTGAATCTATATCGCCGTTATTCATTAGCCACATGGATCCATCTGAAATACACCCGTCCCAAGATAGGCCTTGATCATCATCGGTTGAACGATAGGTTGGCGACCAACTCCCATCCACAGAAAGGTTTTCATCAACTCTTATTTTCCATATTTTTTCTATTCCAGGTATGTAGATAAATTCACCATCATCATTTTTATCTGAAGCAATCCTTCCCATTGAACCTTCAGGTAATAAAAAAGGTTCATGCATTAACTCTAGTTTATCGTTCAGTCGCGTGATGGTTGACCTGCCCTGCCCCTCAAGGCGAAGGTCTTTGGTTACAATAGAACCATCAGACAAGACCAATAACCCGTTATGTGCCTGGTCAATTGGAAGCTTTTTTTCAATGTCGACTTCACACTGATTAGTAATACTATGCATGTAATTGCCATTAACTTTAATAATGTTGCCGTTTTGATGCGCAGCAATGGCTCCGCACCAAACATGCTCACCGCAGGGAAGTCGAGGTGTCTCATTAATAACTTCAAGAGTTTGAGGATCAATTTTTTGAACCCAACCAAAAGGAGGTGGACCAATAAAACTTGGCATAGTGCCTCCAAGAAAAAGTTCTTCACGCTCTCTAAAAATGGTCATAACATTCCATCTTTCGTTACGAATACTTTTTACACGTGCTTGTTTATTTTTTACATCCAATCTTCCATTGGCAGCTTTTTGTCTGCGGTTACCTCCACATTCTACTGGCCAATGGGATTTGTAATATCCCTCAAGTTTTGCGTCACGATCTTTGGTCATTATTTTGGCATTAATGCCTTTATTGATCTTCCACTAAGCGCAGTTGTTATTTTTGCATACTGCCTAATTAATTTTAGAATCAAAGGGTCGTTTACTTCCTTATAAAATTCATTTTGTGAATAAAGATCATGAAACCAATTTGATACATGAGGATATAACTTATGAAAAGGAAATCCAGATACATAGAGCCGATATGAGTAAATAAACCATGCAAGGTCTAGCAACGAAAGCTTATCGCCCATTAAATATTTTTGGTTAGTTAGACGGCCTTCAAATTTGTCGTAACGCTTACAAAATTTAACCAATGACTGTTTTACAGCGTCATCAGTAATTCCTTCTTTGTCGTAGGTTTCATAAAATTCAACCTCTTTCATCTTAAGTTTATCAAGTTCAGAATTAGAAGATTTATAGTTTTTGAATACTTCAAGTCCCTTAGAGCTCTTTTTGCCTAGACCACCAAACATATAACGATAAGCAATGTTTCTAATATCTTCATGAAGAACATCCTCATCTTTAAGAAGAGTATTCATATTTTTCTCTTCATGCTCGTCAAACAAAGGATTTTGAGGGTATTTCCTTTCAAGATACATTAGTATGTCATTACTTTCAATTTCAACATGCCCATCATCCACAAGTACTGGAATGAGCCCTTTAGGATTGATACCTAAAAACCATTCTGTATAATTTTTTCCTGCTGCGAGATTTACACTGTGCGAAGTCCAACTGATTTTTTTTAAATTAAGATATATTCGAAGTTTCTGTGAACAAGAAGAAGTTCTGAAATTGAGTAAATGTAAACCCTTCCAGTCTAATATTTCTTTAGTTTGAATGTGCTCACTTGGAATAGTTGCCATTTATTTCTTACCCTTGTTATTTTGCTTAGTTACTAAATAAGCTAAAACCAATATCACAGCTGTACCTGCCATCATCGATACATCAACTGACAAACCAAAGCCCATGAGTATAAAACCAATTAATGCACCAATAAAAAAAACTCCAAGTATCTGCAGTACATTCTTCATAAATTAATTTTACTCGTTTGTTTTCAATCTTGTTCTTTGAATAATTATAACAGAAAATATTGGGACCAAAAGGGTGAGTAGTGTTATCACAATAAGTAAAATGCCCAATTCAGAGTAATCTGCAACTGAAAGAATTTCATTTGTAATTTTATCCTTTACTTCCCTGGTGACCTCATAAATTTGATTGAGGTATTTTGTAAACAATGAACTTGCGGATAGAGCAAGATTAGTAAAAGACGCAAATACAGCAAAAAATGTCGCTTTAAGATGAGCAGGTGCATTTCTCGCAATCCAAGCAAGCAATGGTATCATCGATACTTGCCCCAAAGGTGATTCAAGCGCAGTATTAAAAATAGCTATGAAACGCGCATCAACTACATCATTTGTTAAGGAAGCTGTCCACTGATGAAATCCATAATACATACCAACACTTGGCAAAAATAAAACTGCCCCAGCAATCGATAAAATTACAATAATTTTTGCAATCGAGTTATTTACCATAAACGGTCTTAAAACAATTATTCCCAGTAATGTTAGAAATGAAGCGAGTAAAGAAAGGACTGAAAAAAATTGTTCATCAAAACCTAAATTATCTATTTCAAACCAAGTCAAACCTGCACCAGGACCTGGCATTGCTCTAAAAATAAATATTATTATTGCAGTTCCTAAAATAGTTAGTCGCATAGACTCAGGGAGCTCACGGATAAGCTTGGCCATAAGAAAGAAAATAATACTAACTGATCCAACAAAGACAATTTCTTGGGC
>CACHYW010000025.1 GCA_902584215.1 uncultured Pelagibacteraceae bacterium | reverse complement strand
GATCAAAGTTTTGCCAGTATATGGAGAGGAGAAATATCAGACAGTACTTTTATTAGGCTTTTAAGGGCCTGGGTTTGGGCCGATAACCCTTCTCTTGATAAGAGTATGGCTTTGATCGACTTGATATCGTCTGATGATCATCAATACCTTACCTTGGTTCATAAGGCTCTCATATATGACTTTGCAGATGAGATTGAATTAGCAGAAATTTTTTATGAGCAATCGCTTTCAATGCAGAACGATCTTTATGTAATGCAGTTATATTTAAATTTTTTGAACAGAAATAATCTTGTAGAAGAGAAAAATAATTTTGTAAGTGAATATTTGTCTGATTATGATGATGCTTTTATAGAGAAGTTTACTAAATCGAATAATAATCGAATTATTCAGAATCCATTACAGGGAATTGGTATTGTTTTATTCAACGCACAATCATTAATCAAAAACGTTAATCAAGAATTGTCCCATATGTTGTTTCAATTGGCCTTAGAGACATCACCTAATATACATGAGATAAAATATATATTTGCAACATTCTTGAGCCAAACACAAGATCAAGATAAAGCTCGAGATATCTTAAGCTTAATACCTAAAACTCATTATCTAGGACATTTTGCAGCAATTCAAATATCGGAAACATATAGTTATGAAGATGAAAGTGCAAAAGCTATAAATAACTTAAGAAATTTTTCAGAAAGTGAAGAAAATTTTGAAATATTTTTATCATTAGGAAACTTTTATCGCTACGAAAAGGATTGGGATAACGCAATTAGGTCGTATCGAGCAGCACTCGATTTAGGAAAAGCTTTAGATAAAGATAACTTGTGGGAAATTTATTTTAATATTGGGATAGTCCATGAAAGAACAAAAAATTGGAAATTAGCTGAACAAAACTTTATCAATGCGTTAGAACTCTATGAAGAACAGCCAGATGTATTAAATTACTTAGGTTATTCTTATGTTGATATGAATCAAAATTTATCTACAGCCAAAGAAATGATTGAAAAGGCAATTTCTTTAAAGCCTAACGATCCTTACATTATTGATAGTCTGGCTTGGTACTATTTTAAGGTTGGGCAATATGAGGATGCGCTTTCATTACTTGAGTTTTCTATTGATATGATGCCTTATGATCCCACAGTTAATGATCATTATGGAGACGTTCTTTGGATGCTTGGAAATGAAATACAAGCGAGATATTATTGGAAAAAAGCAATAGAACTGGATATTGATGAGCCTCTTCAAGAAAAGATTCGTAGAAAACTTCTTAAAGGAATCTGATATCATTGCACAAGCATACATTACAATCATACGCAAAAATTAATTTATTTCTTGAAGTAATTAAAAAACTTAAAAATGGTTATCACGATATATCTTCTATTATCACAAGAATAAGTATTTCTGACAAAATTAAAATTGATATAGCAGATGATTTTTCTGTAAAATTTATAGGACCCTTTTGCTCGCAAGTAAGTCAAGAAAGCAATATTCATACTCTGTTTCAATTCTTATTAGATAATAATTTTATCAATCATAGTAATTACGCAATTCTTATTGATAAACAAATACCAGTTGGCTCTGGATTGGGAGGCGGATCCTCAAATGTTGCCGAAATTCTAAAGTACTTAATGAGTGAGGGCGCTTTATCAAAATCACAATGTTTATTAGCTGCAAAAGAACTCGGTTCTGATATTGAATTTTTTTTGGAAGAAGGCTCAGCTCTAATCACTGGCTCAGGTTCTGTTAAAAGAAGAATAAATTTATTCTCAGATAAAATTTTTCTCATTATTTACCCACAAATTTTAATGAGTACAAAAATAATATTTGGGCAGCATAATATATTGAATAAGAGTAATTTTCTTTACGAGGGACAAACACAAATTAGTGATATATTGCAGGATACTTCAAATGACCTTGAGAAGACAGCTATAACTCTGCATCAAGAAACGGGAATGGCAAAGCAGTTTCTAGAAAACGATGAACATTGTGAGTTTGCTAGAATGACAGGAAGTGGATCATCATTTTTTGGATGTTACGATGATGAAGCTTTAGCAAATGATGCTGCCTCTAAAATCAAAAAACTCTATCCTAAATGGTGGGCTTGCCTAGCTAGGACAATATAATCATTGCAAAATCTATTTGTTAAACTAAATAATGTATGAGTGTTGGGGCGTGGCCAAGCGGTAAGGCACCGCTTTTTGGTAGCGGCATTCGGAGGTTCGAATCCTCCCGCCCCAGCCAAGAGAGAAAAATATGAGCAACTTTTTAAATAAATATAAATCTGTTTATGATGTGTTTTTAGATAACTGGAGTTATCAGTCACATTTTGTCTTGTACCTTGAGGCCTTAATGCGTCAACAAACACTGCTGCCCACTTATATAAAAGAAATGATCTTTGCCTACATATCTGGCCTTAATGGATGCCAATATTGTAAAAATATTCATGCCGAAATATCCAAGAAACTCCTAAGAGATGCGAATGAAGCAGACCCGCTTCTAGATATTGAAAATGCTGGTATAGAGGAAAAGTACAAACCAATTTTGAAACTGGCTCATAAAGTGAATGCAGATATAAAATCAATTGCAGATGAGGATGTAGATCAAGTTTTACAATATGGCTTCGATGAACAAGTAATTTCAGAAATTATTTCAATATGTGCCGCCGCACAATTTATGAATACAGTAGTTGTAGCTCATCGGATAAAACCTCTTGATGACGTACAAAATATTGGCTCAGCAAAGATGATGATAGATAAAGGTTATGATGGACTCGCTGAATATATGATCTCAAAAAGAAATAAATAATTAGGTTATTCTTAATAAACTCATTCCTAAGAAAAAAGCTCCAACTGTAAGAGCAAACGTTCCAATTATATAGATAATTGAAATCAGAATATTGCCATTTTGAATTAGCTCAAATACATCAACATTGAAAGAAGAGAAAGTCGTAAAGCCACCTAAGAAACCAATAGTGATAAACATTTTAAGATTATCAGAAATATTTATTTTAGCTGCGAAATAGCTCCATGCCAACCCAATTAGAAATGCACCTATAACATTCACTGTGAGGGTTCCATAAGGAAAAGAATTTACAAAAGATTTATTAATTTGCTCTATGAGAACATATCGTGTCAAAGCCCCCATGCCACCACCGATAAATATTGAAATAAACAAACTCATTAATCTTTCATGCCTACAAGATGTGTTAAGATTCCAAAGTGATCACTGGGATAGATATTATTTGATTTATTTCCTATTAGGCAACTCTTTAGAGGTTGACCCAAACCTTTTGGCCCTGCTTTTGAAGAAAATATATAATCAATCCTTCGATCATACTCTAAAGTTTTCATTGCCCATTTATTTTCATTTGACCATGTATAACCTGGTTCACCTACATTTGTGAGGTTCCAAACATCTCTGAGAACTGTTTCATTGATTGGCTTTTTGTGCCCAGTGATCATTTTTATTTCATCACTCTCAGGATCTGCGTTAAAATCACCGCACAATAATATTGGAAATTTAGATTTTTTAAGATGGCTTATATACCCCATTAATTCTGTAACTTGGCTTTCTCTTACTGGTTGATGCTCGTATTTGTAGTTCAGGTGCGTACATATTACATTAATTGTAATACTATTTTTATAGAGTAACTCAGCATGTATAAATAATTTCTTCTCATCTTTCTTAGGGTCTGCTTTAAACATTATTATTTGATGATTTTGTATTGGATATTTTGAGATTATAGCATTTCCAAATGCAACACCGTCAAACTCAAAAGATTTTCCGTAAATATAATTGTATCCTAGTTTGTCTGCTATTATCTTTGCTTGGCTTTCATCTTTCTCTTCCCATACTTCTTGTAAACACAGTATATCAGCAGCTATTTCTTGGAGTTCTGATAAAATTAATCCTTCTCTCTCCTTATATGACTCAAACTTCCACCATAAATTCCAGGTAAGGAGCTTAATCGTCTCATCGCACTCTTCAATTATTATTGCATCAGGATCAGGAAAAGATTTATCACTCATTCAGTTACGGAAAGGCAACCATAATCGTTTCAGCTATATAAGCTGGCTTATCTTGACCTTCAATTTCGAGAGATACTTCGCTGATTACTTGCGTACCACCGTTATCTAATTTGTTAACTTCATTTATTTTAGCTGACATTCTTACTTTAGAATTTACGGGCACCATGTTAATGAATCGAACTTTATTTAAGCCATAATTTATCACCATTTTAGCGCCTGAGATAATCCATACTTGAGCACTCAAAGGCACTGAAAGAGAGAGGCTTAAAAATCCATGAGCAATTGTGCTTTTAGTTGGCAATTCTTTTTGAGCTTTTTCTTCGTCAACATGTATCCATTGATGATCACTAGTTGCTTCAGCAAACTGATTTATTCTTTCTTGATCGATAGTCATCCACTCTGAATGACCCATTTCTTTCCCTTTGTATGACTCGATTTCATTAACATCAACTGTCAGCATAATATATCTCCCAATTCGTAATTTTTAATTGTAAAATCATAACGAAAATAAACTAATAATAGAAGTTTTATAATGGAAAATATTCGACGAACTAACCTTGATGATGAAATAAATATATCTAGTTTGCTGGATGAAGCATTTGGACCAGGAAGATTAGCAAGATCTGTATATCGTTTGAGAGAAACAAGACCTTTCATTGATGAATTTTCATACGTCTACTTGAATGATTCAAAAATTGCCGCAAGCATTAGTTACAGTGAAACGTATATAAACAATTTATTCAAAGGACTTTTACTAGGGCCTCTAGCAGTCAGTCCTGCCTTAAAAGGCAAGGGTCATGGTAAAGAATTAGTAAAATACACAATTAACAAAATCGAATTGAGCAATATTTATGACTTTATAATTGTCGTCGGTGACTTAGATTATTATTCAAAATTTGAATTCAATAATGTTGAGAAGAACTTAGAATTTTATGGCCCTGTAGATAAGGATAAAGTTTTGATAAAATTGATTGGTACAAAAATAAATATAAATGATATTGAAAAGTATAAATTTACATAGAAAAAAAATATGAGTGATGATCCAGTAAACTTGAAGGGTATAGAAACAATCTATAGTTTTAGTAAATCAAATAAGAAATCTCTTCCTCCAATTGAAAAATGGAACCCTCCGTTTTGTGGAGATATTGATATGTCAATTTCTAAATCTGGGAAATGGTTCTATAATGGATCAGAAATTAAAAGACCTGCTATGGTCAAATTGTTTTCTAGTATTCTTAGATTAGAATCTGATAATTCATACTATTTGGTTACTCCAGTCGAAAAGGTGAGAATTCAAGTTGAAGACGTGCCATTTATAGCGGTAGCTATGACACAAGAGCAAAGTGAAGGAATGAATCGAGTAACTTTTCGAACTAATCTTAATGATGAAATTGTTCTTTCAAAAGATAATCCATTATCAATTGAGATAAAGAAAAATGATCAACCCTCACCATACATAATAGTTCGTAATAATTTAAGAGCATTAATTTCTCGGTCAGTCTTTTATGAGTTAGTAGACTTAGCTGAAACAATGCCAATTGATGGTGTGCCTTACTTAGCAATAAAAAGCCAGGGGGAAATTTTTAAAATTCATAAAGTAGAAGATTTATGA
Source organism: uncultured Pelagibacteraceae bacterium (assembly GCA_902584215.1). Taxonomy (GTDB): domain Bacteria; phylum Pseudomonadota; class Alphaproteobacteria; order Pelagibacterales; family AG-422-B15; genus CACNXQ01. The sequence goes on along the minus strand of CACHYW010000025.1, from coordinate 11,861 downwards.
TCGAAATTTCTCAATTGAGAAAACTTTTTAAAGGTCCTGAAATAATATCACACAAATATTTCGACCAATTAACGGAAGATTTGATTACAAGAGCTCATCATCCAATGGCAAAACTTAAAAAAGAAAGTGTCAATTTAATACCGTCTGCAGTTTTAGTGCCAATTATTTACGAAGAAGATAATGTAAAGATTTTACTTACAAAAAGACCTACAAATCTTAAAGACCATGCAGGACAAATAAGTTTTCCAGGAGGAAAAATTGAGACAGGCGATTTAAGTCCCATAGAAACCTCTTTAAGGGAAGCATCTGAAGAAGTCGGGCTTTCTAGAGAACAAGTTGAAGTACTAGGAAATCTTGATGTTTACGTAACCGGAACTGGGTTCAGAATATTGCCAATTGTTTCCGTAATTAAAGACTATTCATCACTAAAAATTAATAAAAGTGAAGTAGATGAAATTTTTTATCTACCTCTAGAGTTTCTTATGAATAAAAATAACCATCAAGAGGAAAGTGCAACTTATAGTCAGGGCAATGAAAAATATGATTATGTTTATAGTGTTTTACCTTACGAAAACTATAAAATTTGGGGTGCAACAGCGGGAATGCTAATAAATCTTTATCAAATTTTAAAATGATATAAACATGCCTTTGTTATGAATAATTATTCTTCACTAATTTCAATCGAAGAAGTTAGTCAAATATTTAAAATATTTGAGGGTTTTCAAAAGAACTGTATTTTTCTAGTAGGCGGCTGTATCAGAGATTCAATTTTGCAAAAAGATGTTACTGATATTGATTTTGCAACATCTTTGAATCCCGATGAAACAACTAACTTGCTAGATCAAAATAATATTCAGTTTGTGGATGTAGGTAAGAAATATGGCACTGTCACAGCGATTATAAATCAGAAAAAATATGAAATTACATCTTTTAGAAAAGATATTTCAACTGATGGTAGACACGCAACGGTTACATTCACCAATGATATGAAGGAAGATGCTCAAAGAAGAGATTTCACCTTTAATGCACTCTATGTTGATAGTAACGGAAAAATATTTGATTTCTATAATGGCCAAGAGGATTTGAAGAATGGCAACGTGATTTTTATTGGAGATCCAAATGAAAGAATTAAAGAAGATTACCTTAGGGTTCTTCGATACTTTCGCTTCTTTGCACTTTTCGAAAATAGCGATATTGATCCTGATTTACAAAAAGTATTTACGGCCAATCATACACACTTATCAAAGATTTCCAATGAGCGTAAATGGTTCGAATTTAAAGAAATTTTAAAATTAAAAACACCTCATAATTCACTTCATATGATGGAGAGTGTAGGAATATTGAAAACTCATTTTGAAGGAGCCTTACTGGATGAAAATTTTAAAAACTTAATCGAAATTGAATCAAGAGTCGGTGCCTCTCCCAATCCAATAATTAGGTTAAGTACACTAATCGGAGGTTCACTTGAAAAAGCAAACCATTTTATCAATGCTTTTCCACTTTCTAAGGCGGACTCAACAGAGTTACTTAAATTGTCAAGCTTAAATAAAAAAATTGTATCATACCTCTCAATGAAAGAAGTTCGTTACTTATTGTATAAGCTTGGTAAAAGTGAATTTCAAAATCAGATAATCATAAACTGGTCCCGAGATACTCAAAATAAGAACGAAGTAAACTGGAGATCTTTATATGAAGTAGCAAATAACTGGACCAAACCCAATTTTGAAATTTCATCCAAAGATGTTATTAACATGGGCATAGAACAAGGACCAATGGTTGGAAGAATAATGTCAGAAGTTGAAGATTGGTGGGCTGAAAATGACTTTATCGATGATAAGTTTTCTCTTATAGAGCGCTTGAAAGCTATTGTTCAGGCTCAAAAGTAAAAAATTTTTTATTTGAATTCAATTTTTTTAATATCGTAATTTTTTTCACCTTTTGGTGTTGTCACAGTAACAAAATCTCCTTTTTCTTTTCCAATTAGCGCTCTGGCAACTGGTGATTTATACGACAATAAGCCTGACTCAATGTCTGCTTCATCATCGCCAACAATTTGGAATCTAGTTTTAGTTTCATCATCTAAATCGGATAGTTCAACGGTTGCGCCAAAAACAATTGTCTTCTGAGTTTTTGGAATATTATCAAGATCTATTATTTCAGCATTTGCAAGCATCAGTTGAATTTCTTGAATACGTCCTTCAATATGGCCTTGCTCTTCCTTGGCTGCGTGATACTCAGCATTTTCTTTTAGGTCACCATGCTCCCTAGCTTCAGCTATGGCTTGAATGACCTTTTGACGCTTATTGTTAATAAGATCATTTAATTCATCTTGAAGTTTTTTTGCACCTTTTACTGTAATTGGCTCTGTTTCCATTTCAATTTACTTCCACTTTGCGTTTGGTGGCATAGACATTAAGATCGCTTCAATATTACCGCCACTGTTAAGTCCAAATTTAGTTCCACGGTCGTATAAGAGATTATATTCTACGTATCGGCCTCGTTTCAACAACTGAATTTCTTTCTGTTTTTTTGTGAATTTTTCAAACATTTTTCTACGGACAACTTCTTTAATAATTTCTACGAAGGTTAATCCTATATCTCTAACAAAATTAAAATCATTATTCCAATCATTCATTTTATAATCAAAGAAAATACCACCGATACCTCTTATCTCTTTTCTATGCGGCATATAAAAGTACTCATCGCACCATTTTTTATATTTAGGATAATAATTCTTACTGTGCTTATCACATGTATTTTTAAGTTTGGAGTGAAAGTTCTTTTTTAATATTTTGTCCTCTAAGCATGGTGTAGCGTCAATTCCTCCCCCAAACCAACTTTTGCTGGTAATAATATGTCGCGTATTAAAGTGCAGTGCAGGAACTTTTGGATTCACTGGATGAAGTACTACTGAAACACCTGATGACCAGAAATTATTGTTTTTTTTAGTACCAGGTATTTGCTTTGCAAAGTCTTTTGGAAATTTCCCAATAACATTAGAAAATGCAACACCACCTTTTTCAATCACATTACCTTCAATAATTCTATACTCTCCCTTTGACCATTTATTCTTTTTGAACTTAGCAGTTGATCCATATTCTTTTTCAAGTTCAAGAACTGCATCACATATTAAATCTTGAAGTTCTATAAACCAGTCTTTACAAATCTCTTTATTATTTTTCATACTAGATTGTCTTTAACTGCCTTAGGGCTTCCGAGATAACAATTGCAGATGATGTGGCTACATTGAGTGATCTCGCGCCTGCTTTCATACTTATTTTAATAACTTCGTCTACTTCTTGATGAACGTATTCTGGCACACCCGCACTCTCTCTTCCCACAATTAAGTTGTCTGACTGATTAAAGTTATAATCATAATGAGATTTACTTCCTTTTGTTGAAAGCAATATTTTTCTTCCATTTCTTTTTGTCATATAATCTGCCCAATCATCAAACTCACTTATCTTCACATTTTTTATATAGTCCATTGCAACACGATTTAGCGATTTTTCAGACAAGACAAATGAAGTGGGATGAATAATATCTATATTCACATTAAAACATGAGCAAATGCGAATCATAGCACCAGTATTTTGAGGAATATCAGGTTCAAATATCGCCAAATTCAATTTAAAATTTACCCTTCTAGATTTTCAGAGAAATATGCGTCATCTTGACCCAATTTATCCATCAATTGCTTATTTTATTTCGCATAAAAATGCTTATTTTAGAGTATATTAGCAATTAAATATTGGAAAGATAATTTGTCGGATAAGCCTGTTACAAGAAGAAATTTTTTGTACATCACAACTGGAACATTTACTGCCGCTGGGGCTGCTTCATTGGTATGGCCTTTTGTAGATCAAATGAACCCAGATGCATCAGTAAAAGCACTTGCTTCTACGGAAGTTGACTTAAGACCTATTGCGCCAGGCCAAAGTATTACGGTTTTGTGGAGAGGTAAGCCTGTTTTTATTAGAAGAAGAACACCTGAGGAGATATCAGAAGCTAAAGCTGTATCTTTAGACGAATTACCGGATCCTCAAGACGATGCAGCTAGGGCTAAAAACCCAGAGTGGCTAGTAATGGTGGGAATATGTACTCATTTGGGGTGTATACCACTTGGTCAAAAGGGTGAATATAATGGTTGGTTCTGCCCATGCCATGGTTCACATTATGATACATCAGGAAGAATAAGAAAGGGTCCAGCCCCTACCAATTTGGAAATTCCTGACTATGTATTCCTTAATGATAACACTATTAAAATTGGATAAATAACATGAGCGATAATTACGTACCAAAGTCAGCAGTTGGAAAATGGTTTAACGAAAGGTTACCTTTACTTGACCTAATTTATGGACACTTAATGCCATACCCAACCCCAAAAAATTTAAACTATTTTTGGACGTTCGGTGGAATTTTGACGTTTTGCTTAGTTACGCAAATTATAACTGGCTTAGTGCTTGCTATGCACTATGTTGCTGATGCTGATTTAGCTTTTGCTAGCGTTGAGCACATAATGCGCGACGTAAACTATGGTTGGTTATTAAGATATATTCATGCAAATGGTGCGTCTCTGTTTTTCATGGCTGTCTACATACACATGGCCAGATCTATGTTTTATGGTTCTTATAAAGAACCACGAGAACTCATTTGGATTATAGGCGTATTTATTTTCTTACTAATGATTGCCACCGCATTCATGGGATACGTTTTGCCTTGGGGTCAAATGAGTTTTTGGGGAGCTACTGTGATAACCAATCTATTTAGCGCAATACCGATTGTTGGAGAGTCAGTGACTAACTGGTTATGGGGCGGTTACGCTGTAGGCAGTCCTTTGTTGACAAGGTTTTTTACCTTACATTATTTAATGCCTTTTCTTATCTTTGCATTGGTAATTCTTCATGTGTGGGCTCTTCACGTTCCAGGAAACAATAACCCTGAGGGTATTGATGTTGTTAAAGGATCTCAGGATACAGTTCCATTTCATCCACACTATGTAGTGAAGGATTTATTTGCTCTTGTTGTATTTTTAATTATTTTTGCAGGGTTTGTATTTTTTGTACCTAACCTCCTAGGACATTCTGATAATTACATTCAAGCCAATCCACTTCAAACACCCGAGCATATTGTTCCTGAGTGGTATTTTTTACCTTTCTATGCAATCTTAAGGGCTGTACCAGACAAGCTTGGTGGAGTAATTTTAATGGTATCGGCCATTGCTATACTTGCTTTCTTGCCATGGCTAGATACATCAAAAGTAAGGTCGGCAAAATATAGACCTCTTTACAAACAGTTTGTATGGCTCTTCTTTGCAAATACTATTTTTCTTGGTTACTTAGGAGCGCAAGTAGCTGATGGTATGTATTTGATTATGGGTAGAATTGCCACTGTATACTACTTTGCTCACTTTATAATAATTTTGCCATTACTAGGATATATAGAGAAAACCAAGCCGCTTCCTAAGAGCTTGAGTGAACCTGTTTTGTCAAAAGAGGAAAAAGAGATTCTAGCCTCAGGAGCAACGACATAAGGTAAATGCGATATTTATCAAAAATATTAATTTTAATTTTCATATATATTGGTCTCTTTCAAATTACGGTTCAGGCAGCAGAAATGAAAGAGCCATTACACCCTAAATGGTCGTTCGAGGGACCATTGGGTAAGTTTGAAAGGGCTTCATTACAAAGAGGATACCAGGTTTATACAGAAGTGTGTTCTGGTTGTCATTCAATGGAATTACTAAGTTATAGAAACTTAATGGAAGAGGGTGGTCCCGAGTTTTCTGAAGCGCAAGTGAAAGCTATGGCAGCCGCATTTGAGGTAAAGGGTGCTCCAGATGAGTATGGCGACGTAGTTATGCGACCAGCTATTTTGTCAGACAAATTTGTCAGTCCCTATGAAAATGAACAACAAGGAAGAGCAGCTAATGGTGGGGCATATCCTCCAGATCTATCTGTAATGGTTAAAGCAAGACATGGTGGAGCAGATTATGTTTATTCATTACTGCTTGGATATGAAGATGCTCCTGAGGGCATGATTCTTGATGATGGTGTCTACTACAATATTTACGCAAAGGGGCAAAAGATTGCAATGCCGCAACTACTTTCAGCTGATGCTGTTGAGTACAGTGACGGTACGGATGCAACTCCTGAACAAATGGCTAGAGATGTTACTATGTTTTTGACATGGACAGCAGAACCTAAATTGGAGGCGCGTAAGAGAATCGGTTTTAAAGTCATAACGTACCTATTAATACTTTCATTCTTGCTTTACTTTACTAATAAGCAAATTTGGAAAGAGTCACATTAGTATAATTAGAAAAACTCTTATTATTTCAATAATTTAATTTTTTTCTTTATAGTAGATTGTCAGCATCGTTATCCACAAGCTGATAAAATCTGTCTCGAAAACCATTTTTAATTATTATAAGATTCAAAGTTTACTAGATGGAGGAACTTAATGTTAGAAAATATTTTTAAATTGAATGAAAATGGAACGAGCGTAAGAACAGAAATTCTTGCTGGACTCGCTACATTTTTAACAATGGCTTATATCATTGTTGTTAACCCAGCAATTTTATCAACTGATGGTACAGGCATGGATTTTGGTGGGGTATTTGTTGCAACCATAATCGCAGCTGTTGTTGGCTGTCTGGTTATGGGATTATGGGCTAATTGGCCAATAGCACTTGCACCAGGGATGGGACTAAATGCATTCTTTGCTTTTGGCGTTGTATTTGGGATGGGTTACACCTACCAGCAAGCACTTGCTGCAGTATTCGTTGCAGGTATTGCATTCCTTATATTATCTATAACACCTGCCCGTCAGTGGATTATTAATAGTATACCCGTTAGCATGAAATTTGGAGTGGGAGCTGGAATTGGATTATTCCTAGCTATCATCGGTCTAAAGAATGCAGGAATAGTTGTTGATAGCCCAGCTACTCTAGTCACGCTTGGTGATGTTGCATCTATGCCTGTTATGTTAGCTGCTGTTGGTTTTGGAATAATGGCAGTATTAGATAAAAGAGGTATACCCGGTTCAATAATTATTGGTATTTTGGCTGTAAGTCTTATTGCATGGATCACAGGTGTAAGTGCAATTGACGGTGTAGTTGGATCTGTACCACCGGCCGTGCATGCTTTCTCAATGGATTTTAGTTTATTAGCTACAGCGGGATTTATTGGTGTTGCCTTTGCTTTTCTTTTTGTTGATTTTTTTGATACCGCAGGAACACTAACTTCCGTAGCCAATCTAACTGGTAAAGTTGATGAAGAAGGAAATGTTGATGGCATTGGTAAAGCTGTCTTGGCAGACTCCGCAGCAACGACGGTTGGCGCTTTAGTGGGAACATCAAATACAACTTCTTACATTGAATCAGGAGCGGGGATAAAAGAGGGCGGCAAAACTGGTCTTACAGCTGTAACTGTTGCAGTTTTGTTTGCTATTTGTTTATTTTTAGCACCATTGGCTCAAAGTATTCCTGCATTTGCTACAGCTCCTGCATTGGTATTTGTTGCAACTTTCTTCCTTAGAAACTTGAAGGATATTGAATGGGATGATGTTACAGAATACGCACCAGCTGTGCTGGCTGCGATCTTAATGCCATTAACTTTCAGTATAGCTCATGGAATAGCATTAGGTTTTATTGCTTATGTGATAATAAAAGCCTTAAGTGGTAGGCAATCAGATCTTAATGCTGGATCAATAGTAATAGGATTACTTTCGTTCTTATACTATATCTTCTTGTAAGATTTAATGATTGGCTTTGTCTTCCTCATCCCAGGGGAAGACGGGCCAAGTTTCCTGAGTAATTTCTTCAACATACGTATTAGCTAGTGGTAAACCCCTTGGCTTTGCATAAATTACTGCTAGATGCATATTAGGCATGTATTCTTTTAAAGCTTTTGCTGTTCCACCTTTATCTACAATATCATCAATCACGAGTACTATTTCATCAGTTTTCGGAGCGCGATGAACAATTGCCTTTCCAGCCTCGCGATGAATATAACTTTGTATAGATACGATATCTACGTCCTGTATTCCTAGAGTGTAAGCAACAACAGCAGCAGGTACAAAACCTCCCCTGGAGACAACAACCATTTTATCGAAGTTAATATTTTTACTTTTGATTAAGTGCCCAAGTTTTACGGCTTTCTCATGCATTTCCTCATAAGTCGGGAATACTAATTTATGTTCCATATCCTAATTATTAAATAAAAAATGCATTACGTCACCATCTTGTACAGTATATTCTTTGCCTTCGCTACGCATCTTTCCTTGTTCTTTTGCTTTTATTTCACCCATACATGCAATGTAATCATTATACGCAATAGTTTCAGCTCGAATAAACCCTTTTTCAAAATCAGTATGAATCTTTCCTGCAGCCTGTGGTGCTGTTGTACCCAATTCTATGGTCCACGCCCTTGTTTCTTGCTCACCTGCTGTAAAATAAGTAATTAAATTAAGTGTTTTGTAGCCACTACGAATGATTTTATTCAAACCCGACTCCTCTAATCCTAAGCTCTGTACATACTCCTTTTGATCTTCATCACTTAATGAAGAAATTTGAGACTCTATTTCTGCAGAAATTAGAATAATTTCATTGTTAAAATTATTTTTAATTTTTTCTGAGAATTCATTCCCACCTATAATTGACTCTTCATTAACATTACATACGTAGATTGTTGGTTTAAGCGTAATTAAATTAAACTCCGACGAATTTGATTTTATCTCAGCTAAATTTTCAATTGTAATTGCTGGCTCACCCTTCTCAAGATGATTAAGTAACTTTTCCGCTGATGAGATTTTTATTTTTGCATCTTTATCACCTTTTTTAGCTTGTTTTTCGAGACCAGATTTTAATTTTTCTAGAAGTTCAATATCGGATAGAACTAATTCAGTATTTATTGTTTCAATATCATCCAAGGGGTCAATTTTATTACCTACGTGAGTTATATTGTCATCTTCAAAGCACCTAACCACGTGAATGATTGCATCAACCTCTCTTATATGTGATAAGAATTTGTTTCCTAATCCTTCACCCTTTGATGCACCTTTAACAAGTCCAGCTATATCAAAAAATGTCAGTGAGGTAGGTATAGTTTTTTTAGATTTTGCTATTTCAGTTAGAGTATTAACTCTTTCATCAGGAACTATTACTGTACCTTCATTTGGTTCTATTGTGCAAAAAGGATAGTTGGCGGCTTCAGCTGAAATTTTCTTGGTAAGAGCATTAAATAAAGTTGATTTTCCAACATTAGGTAGTCCAACAATTCCACATTTAAATCCCATATTATAATTTAATATTATTTAAGAATTGAGATTTATTATCTGATATCAGCAATTTTAAATGCGATGAAATACTAATCTTTAATTGGTCAACAATTTCCAACTCCTTTTTTTTAAAGTTGCCCAGAACATGCCTGTTAACCAATTCACGGCTTCCAGGGTGATCAATTCCAACCCTTACTCTATTATAATTTTTGCCTATACATGAGTCTATGGATTTTAATCCATTATGACCAGCAGGTGAGCCACCATTCTTTATTTTTACTTTTCCAAGAGAAATATCAAGGTCATCGTGGAAAACATAAACTGAGTCTAGACCGAGTTTGTAAAAATTAATGAGTTTTGCAATACTTCCACCACATTCATTCATGTAATCGCATGACTTAAATGTGACTATTTTTTTTCTGCCGATAGAAAAAGTTGTTAAATCACCGTTGAATTTTTTTTCACTCTTAATAATTTCATTATTATCATTAAGTTCATCAATAACTATGAATCCTATATTATGTCTATTTAAGGAATGTTTTTCACCAGGGTTTCCTAAACCAATTAGAGCAATCATACATTTAAGAATATAGAAATTATGTATTAGTTGAAAGTAAAGTATTAATCTTTATTCTCTTCTTTTTTAGCATCATCAGTTGATGCTTCTTTAGCTTCATCAGTTGTTTCTGCTCCTTCTTCAGCTGCTTCTTCACCTTCTGCTGGAGCTTCAGGTTCTTTAACAACAGTTGGTGCAGCGACCGATGCTACAGTAAAGTCACGATCACTAATTGTAGGAGTAATATCGCTTGATAAATTTGCAGCTGATATCCTGATGGTATCACCAATATCTAAACCATCTAAATCAAATACAATTTCTTCAGGAATATTATTTGCTGGGCAACTTAGTTGTACCGTTCTTCTGTTAACATTAAGAACTCCACCACGCTTAAGCCCGGGAGATGATTCTTCATTGATAAATCGAGTTGGTATATCCAGCGTGATTTTTGAGTCTTCTGCTAATCTTAAAAAGTCCACGTGAATTGGTTGATCTGAAAGTGGGTCAAATTGAACATCTCTAGGGATTGCGAGATTTTTCTTACCTGCGATATTTAGAGAAATGATTCTTGTAAGGAATCCACCCGAGTTGATTTCTTTTTGGACAGAAATTTTATCAAGGGAAATATTAAGAGAATCTTGACCTAATCCATAGATAACAGAAGGAATTTTACCAGAAGCAAGGACTTTTTTTACTGCTGATTTTCCAGATTCTGCCCTTATTTCAGCATCTAAATTTGTTTCTTTTGACATAATAATGTTGTGGTACTTAGATTAAATTTACTTACATGGCAAGCATATTAATTAAAAATCAAACAGGCTGGATACCGAGCTTTCTTCAGAGATTCTTTTTATCGCTTCACCTAATAGATTGGATACATCAATAGAGCGTATTTTATTGCCATTACTTAATATATCCTGATTGTTAATAGAATTGGTAATTACCAACTCAGTTAATTTTGAATTATTTATTCTCTCGAGAGCTTTTCCTGTAAGTACGCCGTGTGTTACGTAGGATGTTATGCTATTAGCTCCAAGATCCATGATCCTATTAGCTGCATTAGAAATCGTTCCAGCTGAGTCGATTATGTCATCTAAAATAATACAGTCTTTTCCTTTAACATCTCCAATAATATTCATAACTTCGCTCTCACCGGGTTTAGATCGCCTTTTATCAACAATGGCTATTGAAGCACCGATTTTATTAGCAATAGCTCTAGCCCTTACAACCCCCCCAATATCAGGTGAAACTGCAACTAAGTTTCCAATATCATATTTTTCTTTTATATCTTTTGAAAAAACTGGTCCTGCAAAAAGATTATCAGTAGGGATATCAAAGAAACCTTGTATCTGTTCAGCATGTAAATCTAATGTTAAAACTCTATCAGCACCAGCAGTTGTTATTAAGTTAGCAACTAATTTTGCAGATATTGGTGTTCTAGGGCCGGGCTTTCTATCTTGTCGTGCATAACCATAATAAGGAATCACAGCAGTAATTCTTTTTGCAGAAGCTCTTTTTAAAGCATCCATAATTACTAGTAGCTCCATAAGATTATCGTTAGCAGGGTGGGATAGAGATTCTATAACAAAAACATCCTCACCTCGTATGTTTTCTTTAATTTCAACGTAAACTTCATCGTCGGCAAACCTTTGTATGGAAGCGTTCGTTAAGTTCTCACCAAGATAATCAGAAACACTTTTAGAAAGAGGTAAATTACTATTTCCCGCAATAATTCTCATGAATGATCTCCTTTTATAGTAATTGTTGAAATCATTCTACCATAATCATTCTCTTTTTTATGAAGTGACCGCCTGTAGCTGAAACAAAGGTGTTCGTCTTTGTAAGTATCAATGTTGACAGTGTCTATGTTTCCAACGCCTTGCTCTTCAAGCTTAAATGTAATGAATTTTTTTAGGGAAAACTGATATTTAACCTTATTGATTTCGATAAAAAATTGTCTATTTCTTGTCGACTTATCTACAAATATTTTGAAAAAGTCTGATTTCACTTCATATGAGCTTTGTCC
>CACHYW010000024.1 GCA_902584215.1 uncultured Pelagibacteraceae bacterium | reverse complement strand
AGAAAAACTGATATAAATTTGTCATGAGTAATTTGCCAAACACCAAAGCTTGTAACGTACAATTAGAAGATGAATGGTTAACCATTTCATTTAATCAACCTGAAAAGCGAAATGCTCTTACAGAAGAACTTACCACAGACATAAAGAATGTTTTTGACGCTGTCAGAGAGGATTTGAGCGTTAGAGGCGTTACTCTTAGAGGTGAAGGAGGCATATTTTGTGCTGGAGGTGATTTAAAGATGTTTAAAACAGGTTTCCAGGGAGGTGAGCAAGGGTTGAAAGATGTGCATCATGCGAGTGAAATAACAGGATTATTTTTTGATATGATTAACTCATATCCAAAGCCAGTAATCATGCTGGCTGAAGGGGCTGCCATGGCTGGAGGACTGGGAATGTTATGTGCCGGTGACATTGTTGTTGTCACAGAAGATTGTAAATTCGCCTTGACTGAAACAACGCTTGGTATTCCTCCCGCGCAAATTGCACCATTTGTTTCTCAAAGAATTGGCCTTGCAAAGGCTAGAAGAATTATGCTGACAGCGGCAAGATTTACTGGAAAAGAAGCACATGAAATGGGTCTAGCTGACTTTGTTGCAAAAGATGCTGATGATTTAAAGGTTATAGAGGCTGATATAAAAAAAGGTGTTCTCAAATGTGCACCGGGAGCCAATGCAGTAACAAAAGAAATTGTTTTAGCTACACGAAATCTAACACGAAAAGAAATGATAGAATTTGCAGCAAAGGGATTTGCTGAGAGAATGTTGAGTGATGAAGGTAAAGAGGGAATATCTTCATTTATTGAAAAAAGAAAGCCAAAGTGGTCAAAATGACTGATACTAAAATATCTTTACAACAAGCTTATGATTTCTGTGAAGAGAGTAATGCAGTATACGATTTACTGTCAAATCTATCAGACAATGATTTTAACGAAAAAACTCAATTTAAAGGATGGACAATTAATAATGTAATCGGTCACCTTCATGTATGGAATCATGCTGCAGATTTGTCACTAAAAGACGGTGAGGAGTGGAAAAATTTTGCAAACGCAGCACTTGAAATGCTAGGCAGAGGATCAACTATGAACCAGTTTGAAGAAACTATTACAAAAGGTAAGCAAGGAAAAGAATTATTAGACATCTGGAAAAATTATTATGAAGATATGACAACAAGGTTTGCTTTTGCAGATCCAAAAAAAAGAGTTAAATGGATGGGGCCTGATATGAGTGCCCGGTCCTCAATAAGTGCAAGACACATGGAAACATGGGCACACGCGCAAGAACTTTATGACACACTTGGCGTTGATCGTATTAATGAAGATAGAATTAAGAATATCGTTATTATCGGAAATAATACATTTAAGTGGTGTTACACAGTTCATCAAAAGCCATTACCAAAAGAAACTCCATATTTGAAACTGACTTCACCATCTGGAGAGATTTGGGAATTCAACGATCCAGCAAATGAAAATATAATTGAGGGATTAGCTGAAGAATTTTGTCAAGTTGTTACCCAAGTACGAAATATAAAAGACGTTAACTTAAATCTAGTGGGAGATGTCGCAAATGAATGGATGTCCATCGCTCAGTGCTTTGCGGGAGGAGCTGAAAAACCACCTGAACCAGGAACTAGAAAAAAAGTAATTCGATAAATTTAAAACGGTGCCGATAAGGCTAGTGGTGTATAAGTTTCAGCATCAGCTTTTAACCAGGCTTCAAAATCTTTTTTTGCTTTATCTGTAAGAGTAAGCGATTTAATTCTCATATCTTTTATTAACGGCGCCTTAAATATAAAACCTTCCTGAATACCATTTTCAATAATTGATTGAATTGAAGATTTTGATCCTACTTTAGACGGTATTGACTTACAAATGTCTTGAAAAGAAGTAACATACTCATCTTTAAATGTTGCAAGCGCAATGATGAGCATTACGTTCCAATGTAAAGGCGTTCTAAAAATAAAATTAGTCAACGGAACCGTTAGTTCATACTCATAAAATTTTAGAGATCTTTCGATTGACGCAACAATTCTGTCTTTATCAATAGTCATTTGCACAGAATTACTAGTGTATCTTGGTAGTAAAAAAATAGTTAAAATTGGTACTAATATTTAAGCAATTTTTACTTTTGATAGTCGATCGTTGATAATGCTTTCAGCATCTGAAATAATTCTATCCACAAGTTCTTTGCATGTTGGAATATCGTGTATCAATCCTGCAACCATCCCACAACTCCAAGCGCCTGCTTCCATCGTTCCCTCTTGCATAATTTTTGGATATACTCCAGCAACCTCGCCAAAAATATCTTGAATCTGAAGATTATCGCCCTGTTCTTTTTCCTTATTTAAGATTCGAGTAACTGCATCATTTTTAAGAACTCTCTCAGTATTTTTAAGAGGTCTCATAATCAGTTCTGTATCAAGTTCACTGGCATTTACAAGTGCATCTTTAACGTTTTGATGAACTGGAGCTTCTTTCGTTGCAATAAATCGTGTTCCCATGTTTATGCCTTCAGCGCCCATTGCAAGCGCGGCAACCAATTGCTGTCCGTTACCCATGCCACCTGAAGCCACGAAAGGAATTGTTAATTCTTCATAAGCTCTTGGCAGTAGGATCATATTAGGAATATCGTCTTCACCTGGATGGCCTCCACATTCAAAACCATCAACACTTGCTGCATCACAACCAATTTTTTCAGCCTTTAAGGAATGCCTAACAGAAGTACATTTGTGAATTACTTTTATGCCAGCATCTTTTAATAAAGGCATAAATTTTTCTGGACTCCTTCCAGCTGTTTCAACAATTTTTACTCCTCCTTTAACGATAGAGTCAATGTATCCAGGATAATCAGGATTAGCAAATCCAGGCAAGAAAGTTAGATTCACTCCAAAAGGTTTGTCAGTCATATCATGACATCTTGCTATTTCATTTGCTAGAGCTTTTGGGGACTCTTGTGTTAAGCCGGTGATAATACCAAGTGCACCTGCATTAGAAACTGCAGCTGCCATTTCAGCAAAACCAACGTAGTGCATTCCACCTTGTATAATTGGATGTTCAATTCCAAACATTTCTGTAATTTTCGTTTTAATCATGATGTTCCTATAGTTAGAGTATTGTAAATTTATAAAATTATGAGAGTAATGTTATAATACTTTGAAAAAATAAATAGGAGTAAATTATGGTTAATTATATTAAATGGGGCAGTACTTGCTTTATCCTTGTAGGAATTTTACTAACAAATCTTAACATTTACCCATTAAATATATTTGTTCACGGAACAGGAGCCATTGGTTGGACCGCTGTCGGATATATGACGGCAGATAGAGCTATATTAACCAATTTTGGGCTTCAAATACCGTTGTTTATAGTTGGAAATATATACCTTTTGACCTAATTTAACTTGATGAGCAAAGCAGAAGTTATCAATATATTTGGGGATAAAATAGAAGCCTGTTGTCATGATCCAGTGACTGGCTATTTTCGTGATGGTTTTTGCAATACCGATGAACACGACTTTGGAAGTCATGTAGTCTGTGCTGAAATCACAGAGGATTTTCTTACTTTCAGTAAAGCAATGGGAAATGATTTATCTACGCCAAGACCTGAATTTAATTTTCCTGGTTTAAAAGAAGGTGATCGATGGTGCTTATGTGCCCTCAGATGGAAAGAGGCTTACGATGCTGGAGTAGCACCTCGTGTGTATTTAGAGAGTTGTCATTTAAATGCCTTATCTTATGTAACTAAAGAACAGCTTGAAGAATTTGCAGTAAACAAAATAAACTAATTATTATGAAAATATTAATAACTACTTTTATATACATTTTGTTTTCATCAATTTCATATGCATCAGAGTATAAGCTTGAAAAAGTAATCGATAATTTGACTAAGCCATGGGGCATGAGTTTCATTAATGACAATGAATTGTTCCTCACTCAAAAAACTGGTGAAATTTTAAGAATTAATTTGAAAACAAAAGAAGTAATCAATTTTGATCATGAACTCAAAGTTGTCCAACCTCATTGGCAAGCAGGAATGCTTGATATCTTGTACAGTAACGAAGAAATATTTGTTAGTTATACAGAAGATATGGGTAATGACAAAACTAGTACGTCTATTGCAAGAGGATTTATTCAAGGCAATGAATTGGTTGGTTTGCAAAATATTTTTCAGTCACAACCACCTCTTTGGGACAATATACATTGGGGCTCTCGATTAATGATCAAAGAAGATCTTTTGTATGCAAGTGTAGGCGAGAGAGCACAAGGCAGCTTCACGCAAGATCCCACAAATCACATAGGCAAGATTATAAGAATAAATCGAGATGGTTCATCACCTGAAGATAATCCATATTCGTCTAAGCCAGACTGGCTTCCAGAAGTTTATCAAATTGGATTGAGGAATCCTCAAGGAATGGCACTAAATTCAAATGATAACTCAATTTATATTACAAACCACGGACCAAAAGGGGGAGACTTCTTTGGCAAGGTTGTAAAAGGTACTAATTATGGCTGGATGGACGTAGCATGGGGTGGAACAGACTACGATGGCTCCATCATAGGCGATGGCAGCGCATGGAAAGAGGGTTTACTTAAGCCAATTTATAGATGGATCCCTTCAATTGCAGTTAGTGATATGACCTTTTATAAAGGTAGCCTTTTTCCTGAGTTAAAAGATAAAGTAATCTTAACTAGCTTAAAAGCCCAACGGCTAATTAGTTTAGATTTTAATGATGGCAAAGCATCTAACGAAACTGTTTTAATAGAAGGTATGGGGCGATTACGTGATGTTGAGCAAAATGAGTCTGGTGAAATATTTGTCATCATAGATGATGACAATAGCGGAATATGGAAATTAGTTAAAACGTAATGTTTTATGTTTATTTAATTTCTAAAATTCTACTCTTTTATCTGCTTCCATATTTTTCCATCACTCGAAAAGCTGGCAAAACACTTATTAATGTTAAATCAATATTATTATTATCATGGTTAGTTTATTTAGCCTTTCTGACCTACATACCTTTTATTGATTATTATTTTGAAAATGAAGTAAACATACAATATCTCGTTCCAGACTATGTTCTTTTCTTAATGATAATTATTTTTTTAATTATTCCATTTGGTTATTTTTTTTACTTTGATAAGGCAATCAATAAATTTAAAAAATTAACACTCATCTCTGGAATACTATTTCTAATTATTTCATCCGTAATAATTTTCGGACTAGAAATATTTAATCATCAAAAAAGAATACCTCTTGAGAATATTTGTTACCAGCAACATAGTTCAAGCAAAGAAATGTTAGAATGCTGTTTAAACGCTGAATATATTTGGCAAGAAGGATTTAGCTATTTATCCGAAATTCCTGTAAACTGTAAAAAATATATGAATTGGAATGATTAGTTTTGAGTAATATTAATTTATTAATTGGTAGGATAATTATAGGTATTTACTTTCTTGTATTTGGAGCCGTCTTCAAGATATTTAATTACAATCTGACACTGGAATATATGTTCAATCATGAAGTGCCATATACAAAGATAGCACTAGTCATGACAATTGTTATTCAGGCAGCTTGTTCCATTGCAATACTAATAGGAAAATTTTCAAAGTTTTCTGCTTTTAGTCTCGCAATTTTAACCGTCATTATCAATTATTACATGCATGATTTCTGGAACATGGAGTCAGGTCTTGAGCAACGACACGAGTTGCAAAATTTTGTAAAAAATACAGGAATTATTGCTGGTTTATTAATTCTTTCAGCAGTGCATCCTGGTAAATACAAAATAGGAAATTAAAAGATATGTACAAAAATTTACTCAATTTTTTGAGAGTGGGGGTCATATCAAATTTAATTCTACTTTGGGGAACTTTTACATACCTTGATGTAACAGATAATTTGTGGATTTTAGTACCTGCGCAATTCCTATTACTGATTTCTGCCTACCGCTGCATGTTTCCTGTTAATTATGCTTCAAAAGCAGTCTTGTTGGATACAATTTTATCATCAGTATTTATAACTAGATTTTTAGTAACAATTGTTGAAGTCACTTATATTTTTATGTTCAGTCATGTACTGAGAATTATTAATGATGAGGAGTATATTTTTGTTACAACTTTATCCTGGCTGATGGTAATACAAGTAACAATTTCACAATTCTTTTGTTGGGGTGCTATCTTAATTAAATATGAGAGATTTTATTTTTATGAGGAATTAGGCTGGTTTATTATTTTTTTATTCAACAGTATTTGCAGCATTATTTTATTAAATAGTAATATTTCCAATGACCATAATATACTTGTAATCTTGAATATTATTTTTGGTATTTTGTATTTGCCATGGCAAGTATTTCACCTCAAATCAATTTTAAATAGGATTAAGGGAAATAAAGGTATTCTTAATCAATCAATGCAATTCAATATAGAGAAAATGAAAATGGAACTTAATAATTCATTTCATGAGAGAAAAGTTACTTATGAACAATCTGATTGGGGCGGCGTTGTTGGAATAATGTGGATGTATGGCTATTGGATTTTAATTATACCAATTTGGGTATTCTATATCGTACAAGCAATTTAAGGATTTAGATGTTTAAGTAGTAATAAGTATATGAAAAATAATCGTATTTTATCAATTACATTTGCTGTATTTATTTCTGCTATAATTGGAAAAACGAGTATTGCCCAGGACATGTTTAAAGATAATTTTAGCAATAATGAGCAGTGGAGATATATAGGCGACGACGTAATGGGTGGCGTTTCAACCGGCAATGTTGAATATAATAGTATTGAAGAAGATGTTATTGCTGTTTTAAAGGGCAACGTTTCTACTGAGAACAATGGTGGTTTTATACAAATCAGAAGAGATCTTGCGGATGTCAATCTAGAAAATGCTAAATCAGTTAAACTTGTAGCTAAAGGCAATAGTCAAAAATATTATATTTTCTTAAGAACAACAGGCACAATCCTTCCTTGGCAATATTATGCTTCTGAATTTACAGTTAATGAGAACTTTAATGAGTTCGTTCTACCTATAAGAGATTTTGAAAAATCAGGTTTTCTTTTAGCAAAAAACATTAATCCTAAAAAAATAACTTCAATAGGCATAGTTGCCTTTGGAAGAGATCATGAGGCTGAACTATTTGTAAAAGAAATAGGATTTATAAAATAAAGTATGTCTAAGTCTCCTTTATGTCACTTAGTTTTCATTGAAAAAAGAGGAGTCCACATATTTTCCTCAAGGTACAATGTATTTACGTTAGATACCTTGACAATAATCATGTCTCTTCTGTCCATGTCGTAACTCTCAGAGAAAACTATTGGCTCACTGTCAACAAAGCTTGGCGGGACCACAATAGTTGCGAAATCTAAATCATTATTTAATTTGATAGAAAGATTACTTTCAGAGAGTGATAGTTCAGTAAATGTCTCGTTATAAACATAATTTTGTAAACTTGCATAAGAATTAGAATTAATTACTGCATCAATATAAATATCCAAATCATCTTCTGATAAGTACGAAACAAATCCTATCAAGCTGTTATCTAATGCCTGAAAAATTTCATAATTGTTAACAACTGGAACAGACACTTGAGCTACGGTATAACTCATAAAATCATCTCCCATAGAACATCCAATATTTTTATATTCTATAAAATATGTTGAAATAATTCTATTCACCTCATCAAGATCTTCACAAGCAGCAACTTGAAACGATATTTCCATAGGCAAATTTAAACTCTTGTCACTTTTTGTAATTGCTAAATCTTGTAGATCTGAAGTATATAAATCACCAACAAAATCAATTCTACAACCAACAAATATTATAAATAAAAGAATAGTTAATAAATTTCTAAACATATAAAGTGCTCAATTATTCCCCCATATACGCCTGAGTCATGCGTTACTGTACGACGTCGAAAGTAGGCATAGCAACAAAATTATCTATACTTTCATTCATAGACGTACAGTCTTGTACAGGCTCGTATAGGACAGTACGCAAGCGAATTAGAAACAACCAATACTCTCTTTCGCAACTCAAAATAATTTAATTAATCTCACAAAGTATTAATCATGTGAAAAAGTGCCATCAGGATAAATTTTCTGAGCTTTGTAAAGTATTCTATGATCTTGGCTTAAAGACTCTTTTGCACCAATATCTAAAACAACTTCTCCATTTGAGTTTATTTCAAGTAAATGACTTCCAGTAACAACCATAAAATTACCATTTTTCAATTTATCAACGTCCCTTATTGTTCCGTATGCCTTACTCTTAGGGGCTCGCCATTGCCAAACGATTTTATCTGTCTCAGGATTAAACTCAATAGCTCTATCAGGATTCCTTAAACCAACTACTATATTGCCATTTTGAAGCTGTTGAGGCTCGTGAGGATTGCATCCTCTTATCTCTCCAGAGGTCAAAAGAGCTCTTTTTTTCTTGTTACAATTAAAAATATATTTTTTTATTATCTCAGCCTCTCTATTAATCCAAATAATTTCTTGAAAATCACGCATGGAGATTAAAAAAGTATCATCTGCAAGCGCAGTCACACCATTATTGTGTATCCAAGTTTTACCTGAACCAGTAGTTTTTGAATCCGACGCATATGCATCTGCAAATGGAGCAATGTTATGAGTCTTCATGCCATCCCAACTCCACACAACGTTTTTATTGTTATCAACTTCGATGATTTTTTTACTTCCTTTAGGACCCCATGCGTAATTTATAAGGACATTTTCGTTCGATAACTTATCAACATCATGACTTACTTTAGTTTTGTAAGACCAAATTACTTTGCCTTCTCTATCTATCTCATAAACCCCTTTTTCAGCGGCGATTAAAATTGTGTTTTTATTTGTGAATTTAGCATCATCTAATCTTCCAAATGAGCTATCCCCATTGTATTGCCAAACGATTTCAGCATTATTAGTAATTTCCACTACTCGACCGTGTGAATTTTTTTGAGGGACAACTAGTAAAAATGTTCCTTCCTGAATTTTATTAGCTTCATATACTAATAATTGCAGATCTTTACCAAAAGGGGAGGTTTTAAAAATCTGAGGATCTTGTTCACTGCTAGCAACATTATTTCCATTTTTCTTCCATATTTTTTTACATGATTGAATAACCTCTTTTGCTTTTTTTCTTAATGGTTTTTCGTCTGGTCGACCGTTTTCTAAGAATTTGATTTCACTTTCTTCTAAACCATTACTTTTAAAGCATTTCAGAACTTCTTCATTTGGATTAGAAAAAATATCCCATTTGCTAGCCTGACTAGGACCAGAATAGAGAATAAAAATAATTGTGATTATTAATTTACAAAATTTCATATAAATAACTTTATTTATAAATTGTTAAGAATTTATTACATTTTAGTTTCATAAAACTATTTGTAAAAAAAAATTTAACAAAGTGGGAGTTAAAAGTTGCAGCTAATTCGTTGAATAGAAGAATTTACTCCCCCATATATGCTTGCTTAACATCTGCGTTTTCTTTTATTTCACTTGGCAAACCTGATGCCAATATCTCTCCATAGTTCAATGCTAAGATACGATCTGAAACCTTATTCACAAAGCTCATATCATGTTCAATCATAATTATTGTAATACCAAGTATACTCTGAATATCTTTAATCCAAAATCCTAAATCATTAGTTTCTTCATTAGTTAATCCAGATGATGGTTCATCAAGCAAAAGCAATTTAGGCGCAGTGCAGAGCGCACGTGCTAATTCAACATTTTTTCTTACACCATAAGGAAGACCATTAATCAGTGTATCTCGGTAGTGTTGCAAATCTAGAAAGTCTATAACTTCTTCAATTTTTAATCTGTGCTCACGTTCTTGTTGTCTGGTTTTATTAGTAAATAATATTTCAGACAAAATATTAGTTTTTTTGTAAATATGACGTCCTAATAGCATATTTTGAAGAACTGTAGCGTTTTCAAATAGTTCTAAATTTTGGAATGTTCTGGCAATTCCAAGTGCTGAAATGTTATGTGGTTTGATCTTTGAAATATTTTCTCCATTAAAGAAAATTTCTCCATTACTTGGTTCATATATTCGACTGATTACGTTAAAGAGAGTAGATTTACCAGCTCCATTCGGTCCAATGATTGTAAATATTTCTCCTTTATCAACTGTAAATGAGACATCATTCAATGCCTTTACGCCACCAAAGGAAACAGTAATATTTTTAACTTCAAATAAACTCATTAAACTCTATCCGATTTAGTAAATACTTTTTGTTTCTTGAACGTTTGTTTCTTGTAAGTAGGGAATAGTTGAAAAAATAATTTTATTTTTACCCAACGACCATAAATACCTAGAGGTTCATAAAGAATGAAAAGAACAAGTATAAGTCCAAAAAGCATAGGCTCTAGACCTGGCTGTGAACCTACTGAACTTGGTAAATAATCTCTGCAGATTGCAATCAATTGTGGAAGTGAGCCTACAAAAATTGCTCCAAATACAGTTCCATGGAGACTTCCCATTCCGCCTACAACAATCAAAAGAAGTAATGTTAGTGATAAGAAGATATTGAAGATGTCCGGGGCAAGATATCCAATGTAATGAGCAAGCAAAGCTCCGGCTAGTCCAGTAAAAGCTCCAGATATAGCAAAAGATAAAGCTTTATATAAACCTAAATTTACTCCAAGACTTTGTGCAGCGATTTCACTGTCTCTGATAGCTACAAACGCTCTGCCAGTAGGTGATCTTAATATATTTATAGCTGCAAACATTGAGAGAATTAAAAATGCTAAACACACATAATAAAAAGTAGTGCTGTCATAGAAACTCATTCCCATAATTTCAGGTTGAGGCACAGGCATACCTCTGTTACCTCCAGTAAAATGTTCCCATTTGATAAAGACATGTTCTGCAATGAAACATAAAGCAAGTGTTGCAATTGCTAAGTACATGCCTGTTAAACGAAGAATAGGTATACCTATCAGTGCGCCAACCATAAATGAAACTATTACAACGATTGGAATGGAGGCAAAAAATGGGACTCCATTTGTAAGCAAAAATGCATGCGTATAGGCTCCTATGCCTAGGAATGCAGCATGACCGAGAGAAGCAAGTCCTGTGTATCCTGACAAGATCATTAATCCAATTCCTGCGATAGCCAAGATACACACATATGAGATTTCACCTAAATAAAAATCATCAATAATTAGTGGCATCGCAAGCATTAATATAATTAGCAATGAATACCAAAATTTGTCACCACCGTGCCGTGCAATGTTAATATCCTGAGCGTAATTTGTTTTAAAAATAAATCTCATTAAACTTTTTTAACCTCAGCTTTATCTGAAAATAATCCACGCGGATAAATAATTAACGTCAAGATCAATACTAAGTATGCTGAAATTTCTCTGACGCCTTCAAATAAATAATTTTCATATGTTCCGCATAATTGTTCAACTATACCAATGATTATTCCTCCTACGATTGCGCCAGGTATAGATCCAAATCCACCAAGTACTGCAGCAGCAAAAGCTTTTAGTCCGATTAGTGAGATTGACGTATCTACCAGTGTTATTGGTGCAAGCAATACTCCTGCAATTGCAGCAGTAGCCGCTGATATTGACCATATTAATGAGAAAATAAATTTAACGGGGATGCCCATATAATATGCAGCTAATTGATTTTCAGAGGACGCACGCATGGCAACACCAATTCTTGAAAATGTAAAGAAGAGATAAAGGACTGAAACCAAAATAACAGTTCCGATAATTATAGATAAGTTTACATATGAAATTATAAGACCATTAAACTCAGTTATTTTTCCTGAAAAGGGCGTGCTGAATGAAAAGATATCAGTTCCCCAATAAATTGAAGCAAAACCTCTTAAAATAAATCCTATTCCTATGGTTAACATAACAGTCGCAAATGGAGGCTGGCCAATAATTTGCCTTACAACAACTGAATCTAAAAAAAATCCAAATACAGCAATAATTACAACAGTAAGAGCGAATCCCATGATGTAATCCATGCCTAAAACACCTATTAATGAGAAGGCGACAAAGGCACCGAGCATTAAAATATCACCTTGGGCAAAATTAATAGTTTCTGTTGCTTTATAGATAAGCACAAAACCAAGTGCTACTAGTCCGTAAATGCACCCTGATGCTACACCATCTATTATTAACTGAATCAATTGCATATATTAAAACTTTAATAAATTGGTTTAATAAATTTAGTTTATAAAAAGACAATATACATTATTTAATCAAACAAGTTATAAAAATTAGCATAATAAAATTAAAAATTAACTTTTCATATTTCGTTATTTCCTAATAATCAGCAGTCATAATTAATTAATCGAGGGATTATATGTTTAAAACTGATGATACGATTATCAAGATCTGCATGTTTCTTGCTGGCTTGATTTTCTTCCTTTATGGAACTGTAATGATGTTTAATTACGATTTCATGATCGATAGATACCCAACTTTTGAAGATAATTTAACAACAGAATTTTTTCTAAATTGGTTTGGGGCTGTTAATTTTGTTGCCTATGTCGGAATTTTGTACATGGGTTTCAAAGGATTGGACAGAGCATTCTTTGTGTATGCACTTCCAGTAGTTCTGCTTCAATTAATATGGGTGGGCATGTCTCTGCAACAAAGCGGTGGAGATAATTATACAGGTCTTTATGCATGGATAATTTTATTTGCCTTACTTATCATAGCAAGATTAAGATCAGGCTTTTCATTTACGTATGAAAGTGCTGGTAGTGCATTTGGAGTTTCAGACAAAGTTACTCAGTATATGGGCTATCTTGCAATAGCTATTACTGTATTCAACATTGTTTTTTATTTTGTAGATCCAGGTGGCTTTATTAGACAGAATCCTTTGTTAGAAAGTAATCCTCAAGCAGAACATAGTGTTCTTGGTATCACGATGATAAATATAGCAATCCTAATTGCTCTTGTTTATCAGTACCGTGTTGGCCTCAGTGGAGTTTTGGTATCAATGAGCGTTGTTGCCGGAACGATGTTCTTAGGCGGTTTACTTGTTGGAAGCGTTACTTTTCCCGGTGGAGGAGATCCAATATTAGCGTTCTTTATAGTTCTAAATTTTATAATTTATGTAACTATATTTTTCAGAAACCAAAGTAATTTTTAGGAGGAGTATAATGATTAAAATTGAAGATATGATTAGTAGAGTAATAATTTGCTTCCTTATAGTATTATTCCTCTTTTATGGGTTCATGTTTATTGATGATCAATCAACAATAGCCTTTGCAGAACGTATAGGAACTAACCCTGGAGATGTTGATGCAGCACACTTACTCTTATTTGCAAATTTAGGATGGGTTTATATCACTTTTGCAATAGGGTTCGCAGCTTGTTTACTTGCTCCATTAGAGCAATCAACAGTGTTTTTTAGATTGATGCTTGTTGGTTCTTTCATCACGGCTATACGTCAGATCATCATTTATATGGGTGTAGACGGTGGAGCAAATCCAGTGCCGATGATTGCAAGTATACTAGTTTTTGTTCTCATGAATGTTCTCTACAGCAGGGCAGGGATGAGGATTGGAACTACGTTTTAAAATCCTTAACGATTAATAAAATTGGGCTCAGGCTTCTAGTTTGAGCCCTTTTTTTTGTCCAACATATTTATATCCTCATCTACAATTTCATTTATCGGCTTATGTATTCTCCAGTTTTTTGCATTTCCATCCATATCACGTATCGTAATAACGGTTTCTTTAGGGGGACAGTCTGGCTTGTGGCAATTTAACTCTGCAATACTTAGAGTTGATTTATCATCTAATTTAAATTTTTCATTGACTAGATCTTTCACTTTTTGTGTAGCTATCAGGTTAGGTTCTTTTTTCTTAAACATGCTGGTCATTAATTTATTGCTCCCATAGCGGTGACCATAAAACTTTACCTTTGATGTCGCCAACCAGAATATGCGAGCGATCAGGCGAAATACTTATGTTAGAGATTTCAGAACCAGTTGGGCTTTGAATGAGAACATCGTTTGGATTTTCTGATAACTCTGAAAGAAGAACCATGCCATTTTTGAATCCTGCAAATATTGCTTTTTCTCCAGGAAGGGTTTCAACATAGGTAGCATTTTCTTGACCACCACTTGCTATACATAATGGCGTGCGACCACGTGGACCTTCTTTGCCATCGAATGGCCAGCATATGGCTTCTCTTGCGCCTGCAGTGACGAGATAAGGATTGTCACCAGCCCATGTGAAGCTCTTTACTTTCGAAGGATAGCCTGACATAGCAAAACTAGCTTTATCTCGAATTCGCCAAGCATGAAGTTCATTTTCCTGCATTGTTGTCACAATATATTTACCATCTGGGCTAAACCCAACTTTACTATGAGAGCCTTTCCAGGCGAATTTAGATGATTTCCATTTATTTTTTTCGTACCTCCATAAAGTCACGCCACCATAACAAGAAACAGCAATACGTCTTCCGTTTTGGTCAATGGCAATTCCACCTATTGTACTTTGGTGCTCTAGCAATTTAGGTTTGTTATTATCTCCTGACCAGATGTAAACATTTTTGCCGGATGAACATAGAAACATATCTTCATATGCCGCTACATTATCCACCCATTGAGTTCCAAAATTATAAATTTCCTCAATTTCACCATTTAGAGATATCTTTAAAAATAATCCATCTTGGCCACCAGTTATAATGTGACTTTCATTGGCTGCGATACTTAGAATTACTCCATTATGTGCATGCACTACAACTGGTTCGGCATCAGGCTTATACAATCTGAGCGATCCATCCCCAAAACCAACCGCAATAACTTTATCAATTGAGACTGAACACGTTACAGGTGCTCCAGTCTCAAATAATGTACCTCTTTCCTCAAATTGTGATTTTTTTATTATTTGCTCGACCATTAATCAAAGCATTTATTCAGATTTGCAGCTTTCAAAGCCTTCTTTTAGATTCATGCTGTCTAGGTTGCGGCCAATAAAAACAACACGTGAATTTCGTTTTGCTTTAGAGGGCCAAGGACCCATTGGTGATGCATCCATAAGCATGTGTACCCCTTGAAATACATAACGATCATTTTCACCCTTGAAGTCCATTATACCTTTTGACCTTAAAATATTTTGGCCGTGTGTTTGCAGCAGATTACCAAACCATGACTCAAACTTTTCCATAATAAGAGGCGTGTCTGATACAAAAGAAATACTCGTCACATCGTCATCATGTTCATGATCATGATCTGAATCTAGAAAATCAGGTTCAACTTCTAAAACACGGTCCAGGCTGAAAGCGTTAAGACCTAGAACCTCATCAAGAGGGGCTTCACAACGATTGGTTTCAATTATTTTTGTATAAGGATTGATTTTGCGAATGCGGTCATGAACACCCTTTATTTGATTCTGATCGACAAGATCAATTTTATTAAGTAACACCACATCTGCAAAAGCAATTTGCTCTTCAGCTTCGTGGTGCTCTCCTAATTGAGAGCTTAGATGTACTGCATCCGCGACTGTAACAATAGCATCTAATTTTGTACGATCTGCAACGTCTTGATCAACAAAAAATGTTTGGGCTACAGGTGCTGGGTCGGCAAGTCCAGTGGTTTCAACGATGATTGCATCTAACTGATCTGCACGCTTCATTAAACCTCCAAGGATACGAATGAGATCTCCTCTCACAGTACAACAAATGCAACCGTTATTCATTTCAAAGACTTCTTCATCGGCATCAACGACAAGATCATTGTCAATTCCCTGCTCACCAAACTCATTAACAATAACGGCATATTTACGACCATGTTGTTCAGTTAAAATACGATTTAATAAAGTAGTTTTACCAGCGCCTAAAAAACCTGTTAGAACAGTGACTGGTACTTGAGTTGAATTATTTTCCATACTTGTTTACCTAGAGTTAAATTATCAAAATTCCATTAATATTTCAAAAAGTATTACCAGTCAAAAAAACCATGAGTACCAGTCTCTCCACGATAGTACTCAATATCACTTGCTGACATTTCATAACCTACGATTGCAAGGTCTTCGATATTCTGGTTCTCAATTTTTATTTTTCCGGTCACATAGACGGGTTCCCACCATGCTAATCCTTGCCATGGCACCTCAGCTTCTACATAAACTATTTGATTAGGGGCAGGAGGTGGAACATGAATACACGCACCTATATAAGGAACAAGCAAGAACGAATTAATGTCCCGGCCAAACATATCTAAAGGCAGCACATAACCAGGAATTTTAACTTCTTTATCAACAAGGCTTTTATTAAATTTTACCTCGCCTGGACTAAAAACTGCTGTCCATGGTATCAAGTCATCCCAATCAATTTCTTTTGGAGCAGAATGAGATGCCGTGGACATTAGAGAAATCAGCAAAATCAGTAATTTTAATTTTCTCATCATATTTTTATTGTCATGCCGTCATTTATTGAAAACCAGTAAGCTCTCAATGCCGGTAATAAACTGATAAGCATAGATGCAAAAATGAATAGAACGAATACATAAATATCGTTTATCGATAACATTTCAATATTGACTAAGATACCATAATTGTAATCAATCCAAGGCTGCAATACGCTTAATGAGGCAAATAATAGAACTAAACTGAGAATTATGCTTATCAAAGAAATAAAAATAGCCTCAAGCATCAATAAGCCAACAATCGTCAAAGGAGATGCTCCCATAGCTCTCCAGATGGCCATTTCTCTTCTTCTTTCACTTAAACTTGAAAACATAATAGCAGTCATTCCAATAAGTGTCGTGAATATTACGACCACTGATATTCCAAGTAATAGATTTTCTACAACGCCTACAACTCGCCATAGCTCTTGGAGCGCAGCACCCGGAAGGATTGCAGTCATGGCTTCTTCTGGATAATTATTAATCCAACGCTGAAGATTAAAAATGGTTAATTTTGATTTGACGCCTAGTAAAGCAGCTGTAATGTTCTTTGGAGAGAGATCCATTTTTCTTATTTCTTCAATTGGTGTTTCTTGTCCTGGAATTTTTGCACCCGTTGACCAATCAACGTGAATTGCTTCGATAGCAGCTAGACTTACAATTACTGTATTATCTACTGGTGTGCCGGTTTTCTCTAATATACCTGAAACCTTAAATGGTTGATCATCATGATCTGAAAATGATTGTAATCCATGTGAAACTATAAGAGGAGTGTTGATGTCATATTGTAATTTTTCAGCAACTCCTGCACCCAATACAACATCGTACAAGTCATCAAATAAATGACCTTTTTTGATATTTATAGATTGACCACCTCTATACTTATATCGAGTAAAAAATTCTTCAGTAGTACCCATCACTCTAAAACCTTTGTGACTATCACCTAAAGAAATTGGCACTGCCCAGTCTACCTCGTCTTTATTCAAGATGTCTTGATAACTTTCCCACGTTATATTGTTAGTAGCATTACCAATTCTAAAGACGGAATAGAGCATCAATTGAACTGAACTTGCTCTTGCTCCTACAATTAAATCAGTTTGAGAAATAGTATCTGTAAAACTAGTGTAAGCCGATGTTCTCAATTTCTCGACACTCATATATAGCATCAAAGAAAATGATATTGCCAGCACTGTCATTCCTACTGTTAATAATCGTGCATAAAGAGAATTGAATGAGAGTTTTAATAACATGTTTAATTTTCTCTAGTAATTATTTCATTTATATCTATTAAGCGATCAAAACGACTGGATAATGACTTATCATGTGATACCATTAATAAAGTAGATTCATTTTTGTAAATTTGCTCAAACATCAAATCTAAAAATATTTGCTGCGCCGCAGAATCTATTGAAGATGTCGGTTCATCTGCAATAATTAGAGATGGATTTCCAATTAAGGCTCTAGCAACAGCCACTCTTTGTTGCTGACCAACACTTAGACTGTTGGCTTTATAATTAATTACATCATCTGGTAATCTTAATTGCTTGCATAATTGAACCGCAGTTTCTTGCGGATTAATAATGCTGTTTGATCTGATTTTAGAAAAATAAAGTGGAAGTAAAATGTTATCAATTACGCCTGCGTAAGGTAAGAGATTAAACTGCTGGAAAATAATTCCAATATTATCAGCTCGATATTCATCTTTTGATTTAGAAGAAAGTTTATTAATTTCATTGCCGTTAATTGATATCGTTCCAGACAATGGAGTCAAGAAACCACATAAAAGTGAGAGTAGGGTCGTTTTGCCAGAACCACTTTCACCCAACAATAACACCTTTTCGCCTTTTTTAATTTCAAGGCTTTGAATAAATATTTTAAAGTTACTTTTTTTTGACCAATAAAATCTTACAGAATCGATTTTGATTATATTTTCATTCAATTAGATTTTTCCTTTTAAGTCTATGAAAGGCTTGTCTCCTTCAACTTCAAAACTCGTAGAGCCAACACCAGATACAAATTGTACCTCAAGTTCACCTGAATTAGGAAAAGTATTAAAATATGTAAAATCTATTCTGTCAATTTCTTTAACATTACCGCAATTAAATGAGTAATGAGCGACAAATTCATTATGAGCTTCTTCATCGTGCTCATCATGGTCATCGTGCTCATCATGGTCATCGTGCTCATCATGGTCATCGTGCTCTTCGCCTTGATCTATCTTAATTTTACTGTCTACTAAGGCACAATTTGAAGGACTTGGTATTATAAAAATATTATCAGTCTGTTCAAATTTAGTAAGCGCAGCGTTAACTAAAGCAATATCGGAGTCACTTTTTGCTTCATATTCAAAACCTACTATATCAGCGCCTGGTATCATAAATTCAAAATTTATAGAATTTCCCTCAGTTGCAATATTGAGAACTCCAACTCCGTGCTCATGTTTATCGACTTGCCTTGTTTCTTCTGCCACAGAAACTGAAATCATGGCTGATATAAGTAATGAATAATAAATACTTTTTTTCATCGTAACTCCTAATTATAAATATCAAAAAAATTTTATTTAAAAAAAATTCAGGTGTCCAGGTAAATGTTATTTTATAACATTCGTCAAATTAATCTTTACAATTGCTGCATGTTCCAAACAGTTCTAAATTATATCCGCTCAAGCTTAGACCGTTCATATCTTTTACGTCAGATAAGAATTTAAATAGCTTTGCATCACTTATTTCATCAGTTTTGTCACAGCTTTTACAAATTGAAAATATAGTCCCTTGAGGTGATGTGCATGTTGAATTACAGGCGATATAAGAATTTTGACTTTCAATTTTATGAACTTCACCAATTTCAATTAGCTTATCTAAAGCCCTATATACTTGTGGAGGTGCTTTTAAACCCTTTTTGTTAACATTGGATAAAATAGAATATGCCTTCACAGGTTTTTTACATTTCTGGATATAATCCAATACAATTTTTTGATTTTTAGATAATTCTTTATTTCTTAAGGTCATGAGTATTTTTAGTGATTTTTGTAAGTGAAAGGATAAATAAAATTAGAGCAACTACAACAATTGTTGGTCCTGAAGCAGTATTTATCTCAAATGAAGTATATAATCCAATAAAGACGGATAGCAATCCACCTATAACAGACAATATTACCATTTGTTTAGGATTGTTAGACAGATTACGAGCCATTGCTGTTGGTATTATCAAGAGACCTGTAATGAGTAAAACACCTATCATTTTAATCGAGATTGCAATAAGTGCGGCTAGTAAAACGGTAAATATTGCATTTACTCTTTCTGGCCTCATGCCCTCAGCCTCTGCAAGTTCATAATTAACTGTTGATGCAAATAGTGG
>CACHYW010000023.1 GCA_902584215.1 uncultured Pelagibacteraceae bacterium | reverse complement strand
TACTATCGACTTGTTCAAGTAGACTTAACATTTCCATGGTTTCTATCATTAATAATTCTTGGCTTTGTAGGAATAAATCACGATTTAGTTGTAAAACTTGCTTCCTTTTTTCAAATTTATAACGAACCATTAGTAATAGTTTTTCTCACTTTCTTCATTTTATTTGGATTAGTAACTGTTTTACTTATCGGGTACACAAATTTAAGACTAAAACAGATTCAGCTAGTAAGAAAAATTGCTGAAATGGAATTAATGAATCAAATATTTTCTAAAAAAAATAAATAATATTTTATCTAATGAAAAAAATTACTTTTACTTTTGATTTAGAAGATCACAGGGTCAGTAAAAATAATGATTTTTCTCGAATAGAGAAAAATTGCTATAAATTATTAGATTGGCTAGAAGAAAGAAAATTTAAAGCCACATTTTTTGTTATTGGGGGAATTGCAATGAAATTACCTAAACTAATTAGAGATATTGACCTCGGTGGTCACGAAATTGGTTCTCATTCATATGAACATATTTCATTACTTAAACATGATGCCAAAAGCTTTTCTTTGAACATAGATAAAAGTAAAAGAGTAATAGAAGATATCTGTGGTAAAGCCGTTACAGGATTCAGAGCTCCATATTTTTCAATGACAAATGACACTAAATGGGTTACGGATATTTTGTTTCAAAAAGGTTTTATTTATAGTTCAAGTGTAGTTCCAAAGGAATACAGTAACTTTGGAATGAATAATGTTCCTAATAATGCATTTTATTGGCCTTCAGGTTTATTAGAATTACCAATGGTTCTAGGATCTTTAGGAGGTTATAAATTTCCTTGTATTGGAGGTATTTATATAAAACTACTGCCTTTATTTTTAATTCAAAAATCTTTACCTAGTAAGGGCGTTTTTTGGACCTATCTTCACCCATATGATTATGATGCTAGCGAACCATACACAAAAATTCATGGCACAGGACATCTTGGGAGCTTCTTACTTTGGATAAGAAGAAAATCTGTATTAAAAAAAACCGAGAAACTATTAAGTGGATTTAAAAAAGAAACCTTCATTAATAGAATTATAAATAATGAGTTCAGTAATGCTATCAAATTGGAAGAACTAACTTAAAATCTTTTTATTAGAAATTATAAATAGTAATATTATGCTACTTAATGAATTTTTGTTAGAATTAAAAATACTCTTTAAGAAAAAGAATTATTTATATGTAAAAAAATCTTTTTTAAAAAAAAATTTATCAAATAAAATAGCTATAATTACAGGTGCAAATTCAGGAATTGGATTTCAAACCGCAAAGCAACTTTATAAACAGGGAGCCACTGTTGTATTTGCATGTAGAGATTTAAGAAAAGCAAAAATTGCAATTAAAACAATTTACTGATATATTTAGGAAAAAATATGACTACTTAGATATATTAATTAATAATGCAGGTATAGTGGGAGTAAAGAAGAGCTATACAAAAAAATGGTTTTGAACTTCAGTTTGGCGTAAATTATATAGGGCACTTTTTTTTAACAAATCTATTAATATCTAAGTTGAAACAATCAAGTGATGCTAGAATTATAAATCTTACTTCAATCATGCACGATGTATGGCATAATCCACCACATAGCTCAATGATAGGTCAAATTTTCTTTGATGATATAAATTTTGAATATCGTGAATTTAATACTTATGAAGCTTACTCACAATCTAAATTAGCTTTGTTTCTTTTTACAAAACATCTAGCAAAATTATATCAAAATACAAATATAAAGACATTTGTTGTTAATCCTGGATGGGTAAGAACCAATTCAGCTAGATATCAGATACCATTTGGATTATATAAGATTTTTCTTTGGTTCATGTCAGCTACATCTCCTTGGATTGGCTCACAGCCAATACTTTACTGCATACTTGAGGATAAGACAAAAATTATAAGTGGTGATTATTATTCTGCTATAAATATAAAATACAAGCATTCTGATGGACAGCTGGGAGGCTGGCCAATGACATCGCCTAGTAATGCTGCAAATGATCCAGTTATTGCTGAAAAGTTATGGAAATTATCTGAGAGACTAGTTGAACAGAGTATAGCTGACAATCAAGGCGCTTAATTTATATTTATTTTTTTTTAATTATACATAAAAAATTTTGAGCAAATCTTTTTTTTACTCCACTTATAGGTTGTTTTTCAAAGGTAGAGTAATTTAGTGGTGAATAGATCCAATAAATACCTTCAAGAGAAAATCTAAATTTTCCAATCTTATCAATTATATTATTTGGATTTCTTAAGTATATATCAGGCTCGTTTTTACTTCTTAAAAAATATTTTTTACTTTGATTATTGGGATCTAATTTCATGATTGACTGTCTAATTAAAGAACTTTCATTTAATGAGGAAATAGCAAGTAAACCATTTTGCTTTGTGACTCTGAAAAGTTCAGGTATTATTTTAGATATGTCTTCAATGTTTTGAATTACCTCGGAGCTATAAACTAAATCAAATTGATTATCGTCAAAGGGAAGATTTTCTGCATTACTATTTACTGGCAATATTATATCAGTGTTAACTAGCTTAAGTTGCTCAATAGAAAAATCAACTCCATAATAAGGTAACTTTCTATTTAATTTACTTGATAACTTCTCAGCAAAAATTCCATTACCACACCCTACGTCTAAAGTATCTCCTTCTTGAACATTAATAAAAGCTTTTGCAAATGAATTTATCATGCAACTTTGATGTATTGATGATCTGTAGCCAACAGATTTAAATGATTTTTTGTTTGAATTTTTTGCTATATTGTCGTGCCAGGATTTAGTGTTGCTTGTTGATATATCATCACACATCAATATTTTATCAAACTTGTAAGAATATTTTTGATTACATTCTTTACAGATCCATGGATTATTAATTTGATAATCTGAGCTAAAGCCACATTTATTACACCTTAATTTCATAAAATAAGTGTTTAATCAAAAAAAATATTATAAGTCTGATAGATAATAGCATATTTTTTTATTTAATAAATTTGTGATTCTTATCGGTAAATATTTCCATATTATCTGCATAGGTTTATAGAATGAATAAATATTATTTTTTTTATTACCTAGCGTTTCTAGGGCTACATGATATGACCCGAATTGTTTTTTGAACTGATAGCTTGAGCTGTTATATTGACATCTGCCAAAATCAAATAGTTTAGCGCCCTTGGCTTTTACAACTTTAATTGCTTCCCAGTATAAGAGGTAATTGCAATAATCTGATAATTCCTTTTTATTTGTAGCGGCCCATGGAACCCAAGTAAGATCTCCATCTGTAATTGTTATTAATCCAGCTAAGTCAACATTATTTTTTGAAATAATAAAAATACTAATATCAAGTAAATTTTTATCGATGCCCATTAATAGTTCGATTGGGTAAACTGGCATGCCATGGTATTTCATGGATTTTGTATAAAGATTATAAAATCTTTTTATAATTTCAACATCGTAGCCAGAGTTAATATTAAAATTATTTTTTTTAGCTTTTCTAATTTTTCTTCTTACATTGCTAGAAAATGTATTTTCCCATAATTCTTCATTTAGTTCAATTCTCATTGTAACACTTGTGTGAGAGTCAAAAAACTCGCTCAAATCACAATTTTCTGATGCAGAACTTTTATATGCACGTGAAGATAATTCTTTATTAACTACTCTATATTGATAAGGTTTGCGAACTTCAGAAATACTAATTTTTTTGGAAATTTCAGTATTTGTAAAGCTTAAAAAGGGAAGAAAAACTAGTTCCTTCTGAAAGGATATAATATTCGGTATTTCCAGCATTTGGTTTTTTATTTTCCACTTCATTGTTTTCGTGAGAATATTTCTCCACTTTAGGCAAAATTCTTCTGAGTGTTCAATAAATAGATTTTTTAATTTTGACTCATTCATTGGTTTAAAATATTTTTTTAGTAATGCTCAATATTGTTGTGATCAATACTAAATTATACTGTATTATTAATTACTTCTATGAAAAATTTTTTTTTAAAGATATTTGTTTCTTCTTTAATTACATTTCTAATAGTATTTCTTTTATTGTCTTTTGTAGACTTGGAAGATTTGAACCTCCACCTTATTTCATTTAACTCAGAATTTATTATTATTGGAATCATATGTATGGTATTTTCGCTTGTATCCTCAAGCATAGTTTTAGTTTTCTTATTTAACAAAAATGATCATTTTTCAATATATAGTTTTATTAATTCAGCGCATTCCATTGGTGTTGCCGTACTACCATTTGGACTTGGAGAATTGGTTTTTACATCTCTTGCGTATAGATTAATTAATAAACCATTTAATTATAGTCTATCTAGACAAGTTATTATTATTTATCAAACAGCTATAATGATGTTAACAATTATATTTATTTGGATCGTTCAAAAATATTTAATTATATCAGTAAATATTGTCCTAACATTCTTAATAGCCCTAATAGCAATTATATTTTTACTATATCCAACAATATTTTTTAACTTAATATTGTCTCCCTTTCAAAAAATAAAAAAGTATAATATTTTTGGATTAAGAACAAAAAAAATTGACAAGTGGGTAGACGAATTTAGAACTAATATAAATATAAAACAGAGTAATAAGAATAAAGCTCTAATAATATTTTTTAATTTTCTCCATATTATATTTGGAAGTTTAGTCTTGCTATTTTTAATGCTAGCTTTTGAAGTTGAAAATAGTTTTTTCTTTGCAATGGTTTTATTTTCTGCAATAAGCTGGGTAAAGTTTGTTCTTGGTTTCACAATTGGAGGTTTTGGCACCACAGATTCAGCGGTTGCATTATTATATATTATTGAAGGTTTTTCATATGTAGTTTCGATACAAAATGCAATTATAATAAGAACATCATACTTTTTAGTTACAGTAATTGTATCATTAGCTATTCTAATATTAAGTTGGTTGTTTTATAAAAATTATGCAGACAAAACATAATAATGTTCTCGACGCAAAATAATTTAATAGTAATGAAAAAAGAAAAAATACCTTATTTTTTAAAAAAAAATAAAAAATTTAAGAAATACTCAGATAATTTTTATCTAACAGAATTATTAGGCAAGGACTCAAAATTAATTTCAAAATTTTATAAGTCTGCCCCTTTTCCTAATTATCAGGAACTTGAAACATTAAGTGACTTAAATTTAAAATTAAAAGAAAATCTGGTCTTAAAAAATTTAAAAGATTCCATTGGATTTAAGAAAAAAATTCTTGAAGTTGGTTCTGGAACATCGCAATTATCAATAATGCTTGCCTACCAAACAAATAATCAGGTGGTTGCTATGGATGCAACATTTGAGTCGTTAAAATTAGGATATAGCTTTGCTGAAAAAAATAATTTAAATAATTGTGATTTTTTAAGAGCAGATATTTTTGATGATCCTATTAATGAAAGTGTATTTGATATTATTTGGTGTAATGGCGTATTACATCATACAAAGGATCCTGAAAAAGCATTTGAAATCATATCTAATTGGCTTAAGCCTGGAGGTATAATAATTATTGGTTTATATAATAAATTTGGAAGAGTAAGAACAAATATTAGACAAATTATCTACAAATTGATGGGACCAACGTTAGGAAAAACATTTCTTAATTTTTTTGATCCGTATTTGAGAAAAGAAATTTCACAAGAAAAAATTAATGCCTGGATTAATGATCAGTATTCAAATCCAATAGAAAGTAGTCATACATTTGACGAACTGATGACGTGGTTTAAAAATAACAATATAAGTTTTTTACGTTCTATACCATCTGCTGATTTAAGTAATATCAACTATTCAAATGTTTTAGATAAAAGACCTACTGGAAACTATTTTACCAGACTAATTGCACAAGTTAATATGATATTTTCATCTTATGGATCAGAAGGGGGTTTATTCATAATGTTTGGTAAAAAAAATTAGGAAATTATAAAAGTAGTAACCTTATATTTAAATAACATAAATTAATAATATAGAACTATATCATCATTATGTTTACAAATATTTATATTATATTTTGGTCTTGCTTTGATAAAATATAATTTTCAATCACTAAATAATCTATGTCAGAAGCCATAAAGCATTTATAGGCATCATACGGTTTACAAACTATAGGTTCATCTTTTAGATTAAATGAAGTATTAATTAGAATTGGACAATTTGTAATTTTTTTAAACTCATTTATTAAGTTATAATATTTTTTGTTCAAATTATAATTAACAGCTTGAACTCTTGCTGAGAAGTCAATATGTGTAACTGAAGGAATCATGGATCTATCAATATCTAATAATTCAAAACCCTTTAAATTTTTACTTTTTTCTGGAATTTGCTTCCTCTTATTTTTCGATACATCTGAGACAAATAACATATAGCTATTTGATATTGGCTCTTCAAACCATTCCTCTATGTCTTCGGATAATATCGACGGAGCAAATGGTCTGAAACTCTCCCTAAATTTAATTTTGAGGTTTAATATTTTTTGCATTTCAGGATTTCTTGGGTCCGCAAGTATTGACCTATTACCTAATGCTCTTGGTCCAAATTCCATTCTTCCCTGAAACCACCCAAATATTTTACCTTCTGACAAAAGTTTTGCTGTATGCTTAATCAAATCACCCTCGTTCATTTTCGTGAATACCGCTCCACAGTTTGATAAGTCTCGTTCAATTTCACTCGAATTAAATGATGGTCCTAAATATGAACCATTCATTTTTTCTTTGTCAAATTCAATTTTTTTATTATTTTGATGAATATGCCACAAAGCTAAAGCAGCCCCGATTGCACCGCCAGCATCTCCAGCTGCTGGTTGAACCCATATATTTTTAAATTTTTTACTCTTAAGTATTTTAGAGTTAGCAACGCAATTTAGTGCAACACCCCCAGCCATACATAAGTTATTTGTTGGATGCAGCCCTTTCATATGATCGATAATTCCAATTAAAACATCTTCAATTACAGCTTGAACTGATGCAGCAATATCCATATGAATTTGTTTTAATTTTTCATTACTTTTACGAGTTTGGATACCAAATAAAGACTCAAATCTTTTATTTATCATTTTAAGCCCTGTTGAATATTGAAAAAAATCTTGATTTAACTTAAATGATCCATCTTTTTTTAATATAATAAGTTTTTTAAATATTATATCCTTAAAAATTGGTTTTCCATAAGGAGCTAAACCCATTACCTTATATTCACCATCATTGATTTTAAAACCCAAGTAATACGTAAAAGAAGAATATAAAAGTCCAATCGAATGGGGATAATGAATCTCTTTAAGCATCTTTAAATCATTTTCATTTCCAAATGAAATAGTTGTTGTTGCCCATTCGCCAACTCCATCAACTGTTAATACTAGAGACTCCCTAAATTTTGATGTATAAAATGCGCTAGCTGCATGGCTGAGGTGGTGTTCTGAA
The DNA here is from genome assembly GCA_902584215.1 of uncultured Pelagibacteraceae bacterium. Taxonomy (GTDB): domain Bacteria; phylum Pseudomonadota; class Alphaproteobacteria; order Pelagibacterales; family AG-422-B15; genus CACNXQ01. The sequence continues at coordinate 13,408 of CACHYW010000023.1, read as the reverse complement.
AAGTGGATTTGATTATTAAATGATGGATATACTTTTTTGAACTCAGTAGTTATTAAATTCTTCTGAAAAAGCTTTTCTTTCAACCATATTGGCATTGACTTTCTAAATGAGCTAAACCCAATTGGTACGTGAGAAAGATAGGTTTCCAATAATCTTTCAAATTTTAGAAATGGCTTATCGTAAAAACAAATATGATCAATTTGGTTTATACTTAGATTGTTTTGCTTTAGGATATTATCTATCGCATTTATCGGAAAACGATGATCATGTTTTATCCTCGTCAACCTTTCTTCTTGTACAGCTGATACTATTTCACCATTTTTTATTAAAGCAGCTGCACTATCGTGATAAAAAGCTGAGATCCCAAGTATATATGTCATTAAAAAATAGTATAAATGAAGGGCGCTACTGCTGAGCCTTGACTAACAACTAAAATACCTCCAAGAAGAACAGAGAATAGAATGATAGGAAAAAGCCAATATTTTTTTCTCTCAAACATAAACTGAACTAGCTCTTTTAAAAATTCAATCATTATTAATATTGTTTTTCAAAATCAGTTTGTAACTTTGCACTACTTTTCCAATAAGTTTTATCATTTTGATTTATTTTTTTATCAAGCACATCTTTATTAAAAAGCCTAAGCAATATCCCAATTGGAAATATTATTATAAAATATATAATTGACAGTAAAATTGGCGTAGTAATAGAGCCAATTAGATAGCCAAATGACATCCAAAATTTATTGGGATAATAAAATAATTTGGGGTAAGTAAAAGAAATTATTAAAAATAAAGCACTTAATGTTATTAAAGAGTAGTATATATCTGACTTGGAGTAAAATAAGTATAGTGACAACAAGAAAAAAAATATTGAAAATACAATTCCAAAACCTTTTGTATTATTTATTGCTTCGTCTTTTTTCATAATATCTAATAGTTAATTCGCTCATAAACTAATCTAATTAAATTCGTAGTAAAGCATTAAAACATAGAAATTAAATGATTATCTAAAATATTTGGCTTAATTTTTCACTTAAATTAATTATTGAACTATTTTTAATTCCTCTATTGCTATGTATTAATATACTGCGTCTTTCACTTGAAACGTTCTCATTATAATGAAGTGAATTAAAACCATTAAAATGTATAATATCGCCAATATCACAATTAATTCTTTTAAATATTTTAAGTATATTATTTCTGACTAAGAACCTTGTAATAAAATTTTGATAAAATAATTTTGAAAAAATATGTGATAGTACTCCATTAATTCCATTTCTAGTATTTTCCCAAATAAAAAATTGTCCTTTTGGTTCAATAGGTGGTATTTTTATTGGCAAAAGAAATGTGTTCTTGTAGTTATCGAAATGTACATCAAACGATCTTTTATTATCAATTTTTTTTACGCATCTAATTACGATATACAAATCATCTAATAAATTTTTTTTACCTAAAATATTATTTTTGCAGATATATTCTTTTATATTATTAAAAACTTCTTTATGTTCATGATTAGTAGAATAAAAATACAGAGAGTCAGTATACTCGTATTTATCTAATAAATAATTTATATTTTCGATAAATTCTATATCAATTTTATTTTTATAAACTTTTAACATTACTTCTTACTAAATTAATTTAAAAAATTTAAAATATTATTTTTTTTTAATTCTTCAAACATCAGATCACCTATAAGATGGGATCCAATTTTTGTTGTATGAAGACCATCATAGAGATGCTGATAAGTTAGTTTATCCTTATGTTTATATAAATCTAAAGTATTTTCTAAACCACACTCTTCCTTTATTACTTTATTAAGTTCATTTTGAGAATAATCAAAATCTAAACCACTAAATCCTTCACCTATAAGATTAGGAATTCCGTACCTTCTCCCTTCTTTAGTGATAGTAAACATTTGAGGCTGAGTAACACAGATAAATTTTGAATTATAATTTCTAACCATCTCTAAAAGTGATCTAAGACGACTCCTAAACTCTGTAGCATTTTTTTCTGAATATTTTTTTGTTAATGGATTGAGATTTTCTATTAGATAATTGTCATCAGATAGATTTTGTTGGGTATGTTGAGCAAATAATACTTCTTGTGGAAATTGACTTCTTATCATTAATCTTATTTTTAATAAAGATTTTGTAACCATAAATTGTTTTAAAAAATTTTTTAAATTATTACTAGATGGATTTTGTATCAATAAATTTAAATAATCTTTGGTTCTGAGGGTATTATTTTCGTATTCCGGAACTGTTCTTAGAAAATTAGAGTCGTTTATACCGATGTAAAACAGAAAAATCTTAGGATTTAAACCATCTATTAGTGGAAACCAATTTTTAAATGATAGGAGATGACCATAGGTACTATGTCCATCAATACCTGCGTTAGAAATGCAGATGTCAGTTTTTAAAAAGGTATTTATACGTTCTTGTAATATGTTTTGGTATGTATCTTCAATTGATACATATCTCTGATCGGTAGTCGATCCGCCTAGTGTAAGTATGTCTATTTTAGCAGGTGACTCACATTTATCTCTTAGACCATAAAAATTTCTAATATAATCTACATACTCGAGTTCGTTTGGGTACAAGTCATTTAACTTATAAATAATATGATTATCACGAATAATATATAAAGATTCTGCTTCATGCCATTTATCTTTAGATAATCTTAGTAGAACCTCAAAAAATATAAAAACCAGCACTAATGATATTGACCATGTAATTAGAATATATAGAGATGTTTTAACACGTATCATATTAGGAGCTCATTTGACTGTATATTTTATCAATAATATAATATATTGATTTTTAAGTTAATAGTAATTGTAAAGAACTGCAAATACTGTTCTAAGTTTAGTTTAAACTTACTCTTAAAAAGAAATATCAAGAAAATATCATAATATGAACTTATTTGAATTATTTTTTGGTAAAGGTGAAGAAAAATATATTAGTGCTATAATAATTATTTTTTGGATACCTTCATTTATAATAATTATTATACTTTTATATCTTAGGACTCACGGTGTTGGGATTTATGTTTCGCTAAGTTTTTATGTTTATTTAATTTTACTTTCAATATTACTGTTAGTATTTCTTAAAAGAAAAAATATATCCATATTCTTAGTTTTTTTAATTTCTTTGGAATTATTATTTGGTATAGCTCCAAAAGCACTCGATATTATGAACTTAGTTACCATCAAAACGTATCTTCCAAAAAATAATCTCAATCAATTTATATTTCACCCTACATTAATGGGAATCCCAAATCCAGAATTTAGGTCAAAAAAGTTTAATCATAGTGATAATGGAATCAGGGTAAATAAAAATGAGTTTGATACTAACAAACCACATATCGCAATTTTTGGTGGATCATCAGCTTATGACGTTGGTTTAAGTGATCAAAATACTTGGATTAGTATACTAGATGCACAAATTGAGGACTATAGTATTTCTAATAATGGAGTACCCGGATACTCAATTGTTGAACACTTAATTCAAACTGCATTTTATTTAGATAGAGCAGGAACCAAGCCCTTTTGTGCAATTTATTATTTTGGGACAAATGACATAAGGAATTATGGTCTAAAAAAAATTGATGATGGTTACTCAGATTTTCATCTCCTATCACAATATGGAAATTTAAACGTAAGATATACTCCAAATACACCATCACCTATTTTTAATTTGATATTAACCTATCTTGGAAGAAATGAGTTACCTTTTCCAAATATTAATGAAGACCATGAAGGTTCAAAAAATAATGAACATTTTGATATTATCTCCTCACACCTAAATTCAATTATCTCTCTTAATTCAGGAAGAGGTATTAAGACAGTATTTATAGGTCAAATATTAAACAAAAAACTCATTGAAGACTCTGAGAAAAGTATTGATTGGCTTCCTTTTATTAAAGGAAAGGATGTATGGAATATTCAATATGAATTTAATAAGAAAGTAATGAAGTTCATAAAAGGTAAAAAAGCTTACTATTTTTCCCCAGAAATTGAAAGTTTTGACGAAACTGATTTTCTTGATTTTGCTCATTTTTCTGAAGATGGAGCAAAAAAATTTGTAAGTTTGATAAAAGATGAAGTGATAAAGGGCTGCAACTAAATATTGGTTGCGGGGGTAGGATTTGAACCTACGACCTTCAGGTTATGAGCCTGACGAGCTACCAGACTGCTCCACCCCGCGCTATAATTTTCAATCTAAAAATAAAGCTTTTTAATCTAACTACATTAAAGCATTATGTCAATTATGAGTTTAAAGAGACTAAACTAAATTTATTTTTTTTTTGTACATATAATGATATTAATAAATCCAAAATAATTAAAATAATGGATATTAAATTAAACACTCATCTTATTATTTATGGATCAGGTTATACTGGCGCTCACTTATTTGAGAAATTAAAAAAACTTGGTCTTGATAAAAGAGTGAAAGCATTTCTAGATACCTCTAAAGAGTTACACCAAAAAAAATGTTGTGGAATTAAAATTTGCGATCCAGAAATATTGATTAATGAGAGCAACTATACAGTTATAATATCGGTAATTACAGCAGAATTTATTGATGAAATAAAAAAAACTCTTAATAACCTTGGAGTAAAAAAAGAAAATATTATTTTACATTCAGCTTTTGATGAAAATAAAGCCTATAATAATGACGAGTTACTTAGATTAGATAAAATTAAAGATAAATTGTTCTATGGAAAAGAGATTTTTCAAAAGGTTATAGATGCAAGGCAATCCCGCAATTGGGAAGGAGTTAAGAGATATAATAGCAATAGAAAAATAAATTTGATTGATGAATATTTAAAGGGTTTTAATTTCACAGATTATATAAATATTTTTGATTGTGGTACTTTTGATGGATTTCATGCCCACTTATTTCATAAACTCAATGAGAAAGCTAACATCTACTCTTTTGATCCATTGGGAGATAAATTAGTAAAAAGAACTTATATAAATAAAAAAATATTTTATATTAAGGCAGCATTCTTAGATAAGAAATCTAAAATGTATTTTCGAGAAATGCCAACTTATTTGGGTGGAGCTAATTATTTGTCTGAGAATAGACAATCTGGTGATTCTTATTTGGTTGAAACAACAACAATTGATGACTGGGTAAAAGAAAACGATATTACTAGTATATCTTATATAAAAACAGATATTGAGGGCTCAGATTATATGGCTTTAAAAGGAGCAACTAATTCAATTTCTAAATTTCTTCCAGATCTTGCGATATGTATTTACCATAAGAATGATCATATGTATTTAATACCTGAGTATGTCAAATCCATTAACCCAGAATATAATTTATGGTTTGATCATTATACAGATAGTTTAGACTCTAGTGTTTTATATTGTTCAACAAGTCTACCATCAAAAAAATTTTTAGTGTAATTATTCTTTTTTGATTTCGACGATATAGTAGGTACCAAGGTAGAGAGATAATTCTGGATATTTATCCTCAAAATAATACAGGTAAGTAAAAATTTTTTTACCGATTGAATTGTCAGGTATTAGAAGCTTTGATTCTCTGCTTGATATCGTGCGTAAAGGGTAAATTTTCAAATTATATTCTTTACCAAATTGCTTCCACCACGAAATTGGATGTGTATAAAAATAAATTCTTCTGTTCTCACTTTTAAAAAAATTAAATATTTTTTGGGGTAAAAAAAATATAAAATTCCAAATGGAATATCTATTAGTATAAGTAATATACAATTTACTTTTGCTCTTAAGGCCAGAGATCATATTACGAACAACTTGTTTTTGATCAAACTTGTCCATGTGATAAAGTGCATGATTACACAATATTAAATCATACTTATTTTTCTCATTAAATTTTACAGCGCTTTGACAAATAAATTTCGAATTTGGTCGAGCATTATTTCTCGCTTCGTCTAAGGCTTTTTGAGAAATATCTAAAAAATGATTTTCAGTAAATCCATTATAATATTGTTTATATTCCTCATATTGAATAGGTCCACAGCCGACGTCTAAAGATAAACTATAGTCGCAATATTTTTCGTTTTTGTTAATTTTATTAGCTAACCTTAGACGACACTTTGATACATATTCTTTTGCTGCTTCCCTATTATCTTCCCACAAAACGGAGTCTTGATAGTGAGCATCATTATTTTTTTTATGCCATCCTTTAGAATTATAGAATTCTTTTAGATTTTTATCAGCTTTAGCCATGCATTAGTTTGAAGAATTATTTATATGTTCCCTTAATTTCTCAGCAATAGGTATTTCATCAGGAATAATCTTTTTAATTCCATCGCCCATTGCAGACTCTATTTTTCTAACTGAAGCAACTAAGTTTCTAAGACCATTCGGCTCAACAGACGCCGATTGGTCTGAACCATATAAATGTCTGCCCAGAGTTATATGTCTTTCTAATGATGTAATTCCCATACTTGCTGCCGCAAGGGAAATTACAATACCAGGTTCATGACCACTATATCCAACATCACAATTGAACTTATTTCTGAGAGTTTTTATTAAATTTAAATTAGCATTTTCATCTTTCATTGGGTATGTTGAAACCGTATGCATTAGTTCAAATGGACAATCGTTGTCCCTAAATATTTTTACTGCTTTTTCAATATCACCTATCTCAGACATTCCAGTTGATATAAATGTATGCTTTTTTTCTTCTGCTATCATTTTAAGAAGATCTTCATAAACTATCATTGCAGAAGCTACTTTATTATAGTTACAGTTATACTCTCTCAAAAAAAATTGACTACTTTTATCCCATGCTGATGCAAACCATTCTATTTTTTTTTCTTTACAATATTTATCAATTTGGTCGTATTCTTCTTTTCCAAATTCCAAACCTTTTTTTTGATCTCTTTGAGTTTTACCCCACGGACTTTCTCTTGGCGCATTCAAAAATTCCTGAGTATAAACCTCATCAATGTTTCTTTTTTGAAATTTAACAGCATTGCAACCTGAAACTACTGCAACATCTATTAGTTCCTTGCATAACTTAAGATCACCATTATGGTTAATCCCAATTTCAGCGACAACGAAGATGCTCATGAGCGAACATTATACAATATTTTATTTAGGTCAATTGATAAATTGTTTTCCAAAAGTTCTCTGGCAACACCATCTCCACCTTTTCGTTTTATAATAATATTAGATATCTTCCTTATTTGTTTGTGACTGTCACTAGGGCATGCTCTAAATTTACACATTTGCATTGCAATTAAATCATTTATATCATTCCCTACATATAAAATATTTTTAAATGGAATTTTATGTTTTTTAGAAATTTTTTTTAGTGTATCTTCTTTATTTTTTAACTTATTGATTGCTTTAATTTTTAATTTATTTGCCCTAGCAAGAACCACTTTATTTTTCTCTGTAGACAATATATAAACAGTTTTATTCAATTTCCTTAACGCCTCAAAAGCAATTCCATCGGCCCTATTACATGAGATACTTTCTTTCCCGTTTTCATCTACAAATACTAAATTATTAGTCAATACACCATCAAAATCAAAAATAAACATTTCAATATTATTGATATTTAACTTCATGAAGTTACAATACTATATCATTTTTCTAAATATACATTCTAAAATAATTAAATAAACTTACTTATATGAAAATACTAGCTATTATTCCACTTCGAAAAGACAGCCAAAGAATAAAAAATAAAAATATATTGCGAATAAAAAATAAGCCGATGTTTCGTCATGCAAGTGACGAAGCAGTAAAATGCAAATATATCTCCAAGGTCTTTATCGCAACAGATATTGATAAAATTAAGTTGCCAACTAGTAGTAAGATACAGGTATTTAAAAGATCAAAAAAAAGCACTTCAAAGAAAGCACCAACTGAACTTGTGATAAAAGAATTCTTAACAAAATATGACTGTGATTATTGTATTTTAATACAAGCGACCAACCTCTTTTTAACTAAGAATGATCTGGACTCTGCAATAAAAAAGATTTTAAACAAAAAAAATACATATGATTCATTACTTTCAGTTGTTGAATCAAAGTATTTAATTTGGAAGCGAATTAAAAATAAGAATGTTTCGTATAACTACGATTATAGAAAAAGACCAAGAAGCCAAGATATCAAAAGTAAAGAGTATATTGAAAACGGTTCATTTTATATTTTTTCGCGAAAAAATTTTTTAAAATACGAAAATAGACTTCATGGAAACATAGGATTACATGTAATGAAAAAGAATTCGATATTCGAAATTGATGAAAAGGAGGACTTAGAGATAGTTAAACGATTATATTAGATTTATAAGAATTTTTTTAAACTATCCTTAAGAACGGATATGTTCTTTTCAGCTTCTTCAATAGATCTATAATTTGTTTTGAAAAGCATACAGGTTGGTTGAACTTCTTCTGTAATTGGACATTTACCATGATATTCGTCAGAATAACCAAGTTCTCTCATGATTCCCTCATTATAAACTGTGGCCATCATAGCGTAAAATGTATCCCCACCATTACTTACATGGTTTTTATAGAAACTCTTCCACTCAGCCAGCTTTGAAAAAGGTGATTTAACAGAATAGGTAAAATACGAATGTCCATAACCCTCAGGCACCTCCTGAGGGGAGAATGAATTATAGTTTGAAAAAACTTCATCGTATAATTTAGCAATATCTCTCCTAATTTTAACTTTTTCTTCGACCATTTCGAATTGAGCAAGTGCTACAGCTGCACAAAATTCAGGTATCCTGTAGTTCAAGCCAAGTGCGTCATGTCTAATAAAGTCTGGTGATTGAAACTCTTCAGGAATGATTGCTGCTAGTTTACTTTTATCAGATGTAAGATTTTTAAATCCACCTCCAGCAAACTTTCTCGCTTTTTCTGCAAGACCTTCGTTATTAGTTAATAATATCCCACCTTCATGACATGTTATATGTTTTGTTCTTTCAAAAGAAAACATTGCTATATCTGTATCAGTTCCCACATACCGACCTTTATAAGAACCAAGCATTGTTTGAGCATTATCTTCAATTACAGGTATATTATGTTTTTTTCCAATAGCTACAATCTCGTCGATATCACAAGGAAGACCATGATAAGAAACTGGAATTATTGCCTTCGTTTTTTCTGTAATTTGCTCCTCAATTTTTTCAGGGTCAATGTTGTGTGTACCGTATTTGATATCTGCGAATTTAACTTTGGCACCCATGATAATTGCTATTGAGGCATCCCAAAGCACTGAAAAAGGTGAAGTAATTACTTCGTCACCAGGTTTAACGCCAACGGCGTGCATTGCAGCATGAAGTCCCGAAGCGCCTGAGTTAAGTGCTATTGCAAATTTCACACCATATTTTTTTTTAAATTCAGACTCTAATTTGTCAGTGAAGGATTGCTTTCTTGCTTCATCACTGTTTTCAAGTATTTGTTTTAGATACTTTAATTCATTGCCTTTTGTCCATTTAGGGTCCATTTTTAACTCCTGGCCTCAAGATACATTTTATTAATAAGTAACAATTAAAGTGCGAAAATATATTATGATAGCTCTATTTAATAATTGGTTTAAAATAATCACAAATGAATTTAGATCAAGTAAAAATGTTTAATTTAGATAAAAAAATAATTGTAATTACAGGAGCAGCCGGATTATTAGGACGAAATCATACTCACGCAGTTGCGGCACATGGCGGTATACCAGTACTAATAGATATAAATAAGAAAGGCTTGCTTGAATTAAATGAGGAAATAGAGAAAATCTATAATATTTCATGTGAAGTACATGTTATTGATATTACAAATGAAAATGAGTTAAAAAAGAATGCAAGGCAAATATTTAAAAAATATAAAAAAATTGATGGACTCGTAAATAATGCTGCTATTAATCCACATGTAACAAATTCAAAAAATACTAATTTTTCAAGATTAGAAAATTTTAAACTTTCAACTTGGCAAAAAGAAATTGACGTTGGTCTTACTGGAGCATTTTTATGCACAAAATATTATGGATATTATATATCAATAAATAAGAAAGGAGGGTCAATAATAAATATATCTTCCGATCTAGGTCTAATTGCTCCAGATCAAAACCTTTATTCAAAAAAAAATATTTCGAAAAATAAGCAACCCGTAAAACCAGTGACATATTCTGTGATTAAGTCTGGCATGATTGGATTAACTAAATATATATCGACTTACTGGGCAGATAGTAATGTGAGATGTAATGTTTTATGTCCAGGTGGAGTGTTAAATGATCAAAAAAATGATTTCTTAGAGAAGATTTATGAGAGAATACCTCTAAAAAGACTTGCTAACCCAAATGAGTACCAAAGCACGCTTGTTTGGATGCTAAGTGACTCATCAAGTTATTTAAATGGAGCCATAATACCAGTTGACGGTGGTAGAACTGCATGGTGAGAATAATTATTATAATTAGAAATAAATAAATAAATTTATTTTAATAAAGCAAAATTTTATAAGCAATGATTAAACATAGGTCGATCTATTGGAATTCTTTCTCCACTTAGGAAATAAATTAATTAATATCATATCTCGATAGTTTGAAGGTATAGAGGCTCTATGCATACATCGAGAATTGTCTATTATAATGTAGTCACCTTTTTCACCAGTAAACTTTTTTTGATCTTTAAAATTTATAACTTCTTTCCAGACTTCCCAACTCCATCTTTCTCTTAATTTCGGCCAATTTTTTTTTACATTATCAAAATCTAAATAATATAGAGGGCCTTCATCTAAAGATACTGAATGACATAATACAAATATTGTGAGCATACGATTGCCATCATGTGAGTCTTGATGCCATAGGTTAGAATAGATATCAAAATTACCAAATTCTTTTGGAATATTATAATTTCTAAAAGCCATTGGTTTTTTAAATACAAATTTTTTTCCAAGATACTTTTCTATTTTTTCTTTATTATCATTTATTATAGAATGAAATACTTTTGGAACTTCGTCAAAGTCGTAATAGGATGAAAAAACAGCTTGAGAGTTAAATCGGTTTCGCTGCTTCAATATTTCATTGTCAATTATCGGTAATTCAGATGTTGATTTTCCACTCAAAGTATCAAAATTATTTTTGAGACTAAATAATTTTGAATAAAATATATCCTTTAATATTTGAGAAAATCTACTTTGTGAATAAAAGAAAGTTTTTGAGATCAAATATTCTAAGCTTAAAATAAAGTACTTAAGTCTATCAAATTTTTTTTTCATATTTATTTCTATTGTAATTTAATCGACTTATTAAGTATATTATCTACATTAATATTATTCATATTAATTTTAAATAAATATTTATATTTTTTATTTTCTACTAATTTAATCACTTCTTTTTCTTTCATACTATTCATAGGTTCCCAGTATTTACCTTCATATTGTCGAAGAAAAGTATCCTCTAAGATTTTATTTTCACAAATTTTTTTGCTTACTATGCTAATTAATTCAAATGAACTTTTGTAAACCTCAGTTCTTATTTCCTGATATGTTTTACATTTTGATACATCAACAACTTTTTTCTCAATAATATTACCTTCATCAATAGCATGATCCATAAGATGAACTGTTACACCAACAGGGTGATTATTTAAAATTGACCACTCAACGCAACTGCATCCTCGATAATATGGTAATATTCCAGGGTGAGCATTCAATATTCCGATTTTTAAATGATTTATAAGTTCTTTTTTTATTATTCTTGGAGTACCCCCATTAATCAGAAAATCTATTTTCAAATTATTAATAATATTAATTGTTTCTAAATTGTTATGATTATCTACAATGAAAATTTCTGATCTTGTATTTAGTTTTTCGATGGGATTTGTGTATAATAAATTTCCTACTCTTTTTTTTATGATATAGGTATCCTTTGATGATAGTTCTTTTTTATCTATGATAATTGCTGAAGGATACAATTTAAGTTTCTCTAAATATTCATAAAAGTATCCACTTAATGGATCATTCTTTCCAACCAAAAGTGCAAAATTCATGTTATTTTAATTTATCTAAATTATTCCAAACTTTTTTAAATGCTTTTATAAGCAGCTCCAAGTCATGGTCATGAAGTTGATGCATACACATTTCTATGCTTAGTAATGAATTGTCGTGTAAGTTCTCTGCAACAGGGCATATACCTTTATTATAATTGATATTTTTACGAGCATATTCTGAATTCCATGGAAAACCTGAAGATCCATAAGCTATTTTTTTTTGGTACATAGGCAACAAATGAAGATTAGCATATCCTTCAGCAACACCCTCCAAGCCTTCGGCAGCTAATGCATTGGCAATTTGAGATCTTTCTACACCAATTTCTGTTGTATTAATCTTCATAGAATAACTATAATAAACATGAGTACAATTTTCTTTTACAATTGGGAGTTGCAGGCCATCAAGATAATTGAGTTCTGATGTGATGGTATTAGCAATTTTTATTCTTGAATCAACCAGATCTTTTAATTTCTTCAATTGTTCAATTCCTATTGCACATTCTATTTCACCTAATCTAAAGTTGTATCCAATAATATTTTCAATATTTTTAATATTATATCCCTTAACAGCTGCTTCGCCATGATTGCGAATTAGTCTTAATTTTTCAGCCAATAGGTCATCATTTGTCACTAATATGCCACCTTCTCCAGTATGTATATGCTTGTGGTAATTCAAACTATATCCGCCTATATCTCCAAGGGTACCAGTGTAGCTATTAAAATATTTTGAACCTGGAGATTGAGCTGCGTCTGATATTACTTTCAGATTATGTTTATCAGCTATTTCTCGTATAACATTCATATTTGAAGGATGACCAAATATATCTACGGCCATAATTGCTTTAGTTTTATGAGTTATATTTTTTATAATCGAGTCTGGATCAATATTAAATGTTTCAGATTCAATATCTGCGAATACTGGAATTGCGTTCCAATGAATTATTGAAGTAGGACAGGCACACATCGTCCATGTAGGAACGATAACTTCGTCCCCAGGTTCAATTCCAATTGCACCAACAGCAGCAATTAGTCCAGATGTCCAAGAATTTACACTAATTACATGCTTAACATTAAAATAATTTTTACATAGTTCCTCAAATTCTTTTACCTTTTCTCCTCCCAAGAAATCTTTATCATCTGCGCCTATAAATTGAGAGAGAACACCAGACTCAACAACTTTTTTTGCCGCTTCAACTTCTTCAGAGCCAAGAGAATTATATTTAATGAAAGGATTTTTTATTATTTTATCTCCACCATGTATTGCTAATTTATTATCTATCATCCTGTTAACCATTCTTTATTAAAGATAAGTATCTTGCTGTCTGAAGAGCTTCCTTACCATTGCATAATAAATATTTTTTACCATTTAAAAAATTCGAAATTTCATTGTATACATTATATTGGTATTGATCTAATTGA
>CACHYW010000022.1 GCA_902584215.1 uncultured Pelagibacteraceae bacterium | reverse complement strand
AATTGAGAGACCAATAATGTGAACATCTTCTTCAACTGACGACTTAACTATTTGTTCAGGTGTTAGTCTGATTCCCTCATATAAAACATCCATACCACAATCACTAGCACTAACAGCTATTTGTTCAGCGCCACTTGAATGACCATCGAGACCTGGCTTGCCTACAAGGAACTTAATACGTCTGCCTATTTTATCTGATATCTTTTCAACTCTTTTTCTAATTGCACTATAGTCATCATTGTTAGTTGGCTGAATATTGCTTATGCCTGTTGGTGCTTTAAATTCTCCAAAAACATCTCTTAATACAGCTGACCATTCACCTGTTGTAACTCCAGCTTTGGCAGCAGCTATAGATGGTTCCATCAAATTGCTTCCATTATTTGCTGCATCAATCAAATCTTTTAATGCTTTATCTACAATCCCCTGGTCTCTATTTTTTTTCCATTGTTGAATAGCATTCACTTGTTCACTCTCAATTTTGGGATCTATTGTCTCTATTCCTCCATCAGAAGAAGTTAGAGGTGACTCTTCAGTTTCTATAAAGTCATTAACGCCAACAACAATTTGTTCTTTGCTGTTTATTTTTCTTAATCGTTCTTTTTGCGAGTTAACAAGTTCTTGTTTTAAATAACCACTTTCAACTGCGCTAACAGCGCCTCCTATAGATAATATATGATTAAACTCCTCATACGCTGCTTCTTCAAGTGCTTTAACTTTTTCATCTATAACTTTTGAGCCATTAAATATATCTTCAAAATGAAGTAAATCAGTTTCAAAAGCAACAATTTGCTGGAGCCTTAGGGACCACTGCTGATCCCACGGCCTTGGTAAACCCATTGCTTCATTCCATGCAGGTAATTGCACAGCCCTGGCTCTTGCATCTTTTGACAAAACAACACCGAGCATTTCAATCAAAATTCTATATACATTATTTTCTGGTTGTTGCTCTGTTAACCCAAGACTATTTACTTGCATGCCATATCTAAATCTTCTATTTTTTGCGTCTTTCACTTTATATCGTTCTTTCGTAATTCGATCCCATAAAGAAACAAACGCTCTCATCTTACACATTTCAGTGATAAACTTGATTCCAGAATTAACAAAAAAACTTATTCTACCAACAACGTTCTCAAATTCTTCCTCTGTTAATGTTTTTGAAGACTGCACTTTATCAAGATATGCCACTGCAATTGAGAGTCCAAAAGCAAGCTCCTGTTCAGGTGTTGCTCCAACTTCAACTAAGTGATAAGGGCAAACATTTATTGGATTCCAATTAGGCATTTCTTTGAATGTAAAAGTAATGACATCTGAAATAATTCTTAAGCTAGGATCTGGAGGTAAAATGTAAGTTCCTCTAGATAAATATTCTTTTAGGACGTCATTTTGAGTTGTACCTCTAAGACTGCTTCGGTCGATACCTTGTTCATCAGCTACTGCGATATACAAACTGAGCAGCCACGCTGCAGTTGCATTGATGGTCATTGAAGTATTCATTTTATCTAAAGGAATTTGATTGAACAAAGACCTCATATCTCCAATGTGAGAAATTGGAACTCCTACCTTGCCTACTTCACCTTTAGATAATATGTGATCGCTATCGTAGCCAGTTTGAGTTGGCAGATCAAAAGCCACTGATATGCCGGTTTGACCCTTTGAAAGGTTCTTAAGATACAGTTCATTTGACTTTTTGGCAGACGAATGTCCTGCATAAGTTCTTATAAGCCAAGGTTTATCCATTGTTTTTTAACGTTTTTTTTGTGAATAATTAAATCGTTTTCACTAAAATGTATATACTAATCTATTTTAAATGGCTATAAACCTAGAAAAAAGAAACAACAGATTTATATAATCTACACTACAGGAGCTAATTTATGACGACTGAAGAAAAAGATATTTATGCAATCGGTGAAGTTCCACCTCTTGGATATATCCCGAAAAAAATGCACGCTTGGGTTATTAGAAGAGACCGTCACGGCAATCCTATGAAATCATTTCAAGAAGAAGAATTTGATATACCTGAAGTTGGCTCCAACGATGTTTTAATATTTGTTATGGCTGCTGGTGTTAATTATAATGGTGTTTGGGCTGGTCTTGGTAAACCTGTATCTACTTTAGATATGACGAAAAAAGATTATCACATTGCAGGTTCAGATTGTTCTGGAATAGTCTGGAAAGTTGGCTCTGGAGTTAAAAAGTGGAAAGTTGGTGATGAAGTAATCATCCATGGAATGCAATGGGATCACGAAGATGCTGAAGTTAATGGCGGTGAACCAATGGTTTCAAAAACAAATAAGGTGTTTGGTTACGAAACTGCTGACGGAACTTTTGCACAATTTACATCTGTTCAAGCTCATCAAGTCTTACGTAAACCACCAAATCTCTCTTGGGAAGAAAGCGGTTGTTACATGTTAACGCTTGCGACAGCGTACAGAATGCTTTTTGGTCATGCGCCCAATGAATTAAAACCTGGCGATTTTGTTTTAATATGGGGAGCATCAGGTGGTCTTGGAAGTATGGCGGTCCAGCTTGCAAAGATTGTTGGAGCCAAGCCTATTGGTATTATCTCAGACAACTCAAAAATAGATTATGTAAAAAGTCTTGGAGCTGTGGGAGTGCTAAACAGAAAAGACTTCAACTGTTGGGGTGAACACCCGGATATTGATGATACTGAAACATATGGAAACTATATGAAAGAAGTTAGGAAATTTGGTAAAGCATTATGGGAATTCACAGGAAAGGGAAACAATGTGGATATGGTCTTTGAACATCCAGGAGAAACAACAGTTCCTGTATCTTGCTTTGTTGTAAAGCCTGGTGGAATGGTTGTTATTTGTGCGGGTACAACAGGCTACAATTTAACTTTAGATGCAAGATATCTATGGATGCAAAGTAAAAGGCTTCAGGGCTCACACTTTGGAAATTCAAAGCAAGCTAATGCAGCAAACGAGCTTGTTATTGATGGTACTTTAGATCCTTGTATGTCTGAATTATTTGCATGGAAAAACATTCCTGATGCACATGAAAAAATGCTCAACAACGAACATAAAGGTGGCAATATGTCTGTTCTTGTCGGTGCGGCAAAAGAAGGTCAAAAATCTCTCAACTGACTATAACACTATGAACCAATTAATTTTAAAATGCCAAAAAGCTCTTATTACTGTCGATAAGTATTATGATGCTGCTTTACAGCATGTTAGAGGTGAACTTATAGTTGATGGTAAATTATCAAGAGACAATCTTGATAAAGAGCAGCATGCAGCTCATGGACTTTCGTGGATTGCAGCTTACAGAGCAACTTTAAAGGAAATGGTAAACTGGGCAGAAAATTTAGATAAGGACTCTGCTTTTAATGAGACAGAGCAACTTATGCTTCAGATCATATTCTCAGAATATTGTGCGCAGATAAAATCAGGTATTCCAATGTCACAACTTGAGTATGTGCGGCCACAAGACCTGGGTCTTAAAAATGGTTTATTTCAGGAGAACGGCACTGAGGAATTTAATGACTTAATTCTCAATGGTAACAGTACTGACGACAGAATGAAGCTTGCACAATTATTAAAGGATGGATTTAGCAGTAAAAACTTTGGAAACAGTAATCTTGATGAGACTACATCTATTATCAGAGATCAGTTTAGAAAATTTGTTGAGGATGATGTCACGCCACATGCTCACGAATGGCATTTAAAAGACGATTTAATACCAATGCAAATCATTGAGAAGATGTCTGAGATGGGAGTTTTTGGTCTCACGATCCCTGAGGAATATGGTGGTTTAGGAATGTCCCGTTTTGTAGACTGTGTTGTGACTGAAGAGCTCGCTCGAGGCTATATTGGCATTGGATCATTGGGAACACGAGGTGATATTGCTGCTGAATTATTAATAACAGGAGGAACCGAAGATCAAAAATTAAAATTTCTTCCTAAAATTGCTTCAGGTGAAACTTTACCATGTGCAGTACTCACAGAACCTCATTCAGGTTCTGATATGGGATCTTTCAAGACAAGAGCAGTAGCAAATGGTGAACATTACACAATTACTGGAAATAAAACTTGGGTAACACATGGCGCGCGCAGTGATGTGATGATGCTCCTTGCTAGAACTAATCCTGACGAAAAAGGTTATAAAGGTTTGTCGATGTTTTTAGCAGAAAAACAAAGGGGCGACGATGACAATATGTTTCCTGATGATGGTATTAGTGGTGGGGAAATTGAGGTCTTGGGCTATAGAGGAATGAAAGAGTATGAAATGGCATTTGATGGATTTAAAGTAAAGAAAGAAAATCTATTAGGTGAAGAAGAAGGTAATGGATTTAAACAGATGATGGAAACTTTTGAGTCAGCAAGAATTCAAACTGCAGCAAGAGCTTTGGGTGTTGCGCAATCGGCATTTGAAACATCCATGCAATACGCTATAGATAGATTGAATGTTACTGGACAATCTCTGTATGATAAGCCAAGAAATGCCTCTAAAATTGTATCAATGGCAACTGAAATAATGGCTGCACGACAGTTGACTTATTATGCTGCAAGGGAAAAAGATAAAGGTCACAGATGTGATCTTGAAGCAGGTATGGCTAAAATGCTTGCCGCAAGAGTTGCCTGGGCATGTGCTGATAATGGCTTACAAATACATGGGGGGTAATGGATTTGCTCTTGAATACCCTATCAGTAGAATACTATGTGACTCAAGAATACTGAATATTTTTGAAGGCACTGCAGAGATACAGGCAGACATTGTCACGCGAAGATTAGTGTCAACCAATCCATCATAAGATGCCAGGATTTTTATACTATTTATTAATACCCATTTCTTTGTTGGCAGTACTAGCTGTATTGGGTACAGGGATATATGCTATGTTTAAGGGTGGAGACTTCAACAAAAAATACGCAAATAAATTGATGAGATTAAGGATTACACTTCAGTTTGTCGCTATTGTTGTTATCATGAGCGCGTTGTACTTTTCTACTAATAGTTAATGGTAAAACTCAATAAAATTTATACTAAAGCAGGAGATAAAGGTAAGACTGGCTTAGTAAATGGTAAACGAATTTTTAAAGATAATATTCGCATTAAAGCTTACGGAACAGTAGATGAGCTGAATTCGATACTTGGTATTGTCAATCTTTATACTAAAGCAAGTATAAAAAAAATAACTTCAGAAATTCAAAATGATCTTTTTGACTTAGGAGCAGATCTTGCAACACCTGTAGAAGCAAAACCTAAGTATAAGCCGCTTCGAATTACGAGTAATCAGGTTGAACGAATAGAAAAAGTTATTGATAAATATAATAAAAAGTTAAAGCCCCTCAGTTCCTTTGTTTTGCCTGGAGGGAGTAAAGCTGCGTCATTTTTTCACAATGCCAGAACTGTTGCAAGAAGAGCAGAAACACTCATTGTATCTTTATCAAAAAAAGAAAAAATTAATGAACAAGCACTTAAATATATCAATCGTTTATCAGATTTATTTTTTGTATTATCTCGTGTAGAAAATGATAACGGAAAAAAAGATATTCTTTGGAAGCCTGGTAAGAATGTATAAATATGTTTACTCAAATTAAAAAGGTATTATAAAACAGTTATGAAAATTTTAGTTCCCGTAAAACGAGTTATCGATCCGTATGTAAATATTAGAGTTAAATCTGACGAAACTGGTGTCGAAACTGAGAATGTAAAAATGTCAATGAATCCCTTCTGCGAAATCGCAGTTGAGGAAGCTATCAGATTGAAGGAAGCTGGGAAAGCTGAAGAAATAATTGCTGTTTCAATTGGAAATCAGTCTTGTCAAGAAACTATAAGGACAGCATTAGCCATGGGTGCAGATAGAGGAATACATGTTTTAACTGAAGAAAAAATTGAGCCTATATCTATCGCAAAAATTTTATCTAAGATTTGTGAACAAGAATCTCCAGGACTAGTTATCTCTGGTAAGCAAGCAATTGATGGTGACAATAACCAGACGGGACAAATGTTAGCAGCACTAACTGATATGCCTCAAGGTACATTTGCATCAAAAATTGAAATTGACTCAGATAAGGTTAAAGTCACTCGAGAAATTGACGGTGGCTTACAAACAGTAAGCCTAAACATGCCGGCTATTATCACAACCGACTTAAGATTAAATGAGCCTCGATATGCTTCACTTCCAAATATAATGAAAGCAAAGAAAAAACCTATTGATCAAAAATCACCAGAGGATTACAGCATTGATGTCACCCCTAGAGTGAATGTGCTAAAAGTTATAGAGCCTCCAAAGAGAGAAGCGGGCATTAAAGTAGAAAATATTTCTGAATTAGTTGAAAAACTTAAAAACGAGGCAGGTGTTATATGACAACATTATTTTTTATTGAACATGCAAATGGACAAGTAAGTGACCAAAGTTTAAAGGCCATCTCAGCTACGTCCCAAATAGATGGCGATGTTCACGGGCTAATTGTGGGATCAGATATAGACTCTGTCGTTGCTGAAGCTTCTAAAATAGAGGGACTAAGTAAGCTAATGCATGTGGATGACGATAGCTTTAATAACATACTGGCTGAAAATCTAACTCAATTGATACTAAATATATCTGAAGATTATGAATACTTTTTAGCTGCGGCTACCACGACAGGAAAAAATGTTATGCCTAGACTTGCAGCAAAATTAGATGTCTCTCAGATCTCTGAGATCATTGCAATTGAAGGACCCGATACTTTCATTAGAACAATTTATGCTGGTAATGCTATCGCTACAGTTCAAACTAGTGATCCAAAAAAGGTTCTAACTGTGAGGCCTACTGCTTTTAAATCAGCAGCTATGGGATCCTCCGGTTGTGAGATAACAAAAATAAATGCTGAAAATATGCCATCAATTTCTGAATTCATAGGAGAAGAGTTAACTAAATCGGATAGACCAGAGCTAACCTCTGCGAAAACTATTATTTCTGGCGGACGTGGAATGCAAAATGGAGAAAACTTTGAACTCTTAGACAAAGTAGCTGAAAAACTTGGAGCTGCCGTAGGAGCTTCAAGAGCTGCAGTAGATGCAGGCTTTGTTCCAAATGATTATCAAGTTGGACAAACTGGAAAAGTAGTGGCCCCTGAATTATATATTGCCGTGGGAATATCAGGAGCAATCCAGCATCTTGCTGGTATGAAAGATTCAAAGGTGATAGTTGCAATCAACAAAGATGAAGAAGCTCCAATTTTTGATGTCGCTGATTACGGATTAGTAGCTGACTTGTTTCAGGTGTTGCCAGAATTAGAACAAGCTCTTTAATTAGTTTAACGTTTCTCGAATAAAGTTTACAAAGTAGTCACTGTCCCATTCAGCTGGACCAATTAACTTAGCAATCTCATTACCATTCTGGTTAATAAAAATAGAGTGAGGTAACCCAGCCGCCCTTGCCTCTCTTGGGATATTATTCTTATCATCAAAATAAATATCTAATTCTTCAATCTTATATTCTTTAAAAAAATTGATTGAATTTTTTTTTGGTCCTCGATCTAAGCTGATTGGGAGGATTTGAAAAACATTTTTATCAAATTTTTTTTGCAATCTATCTAAAGAAGGCATTTCTTCTTTGCAAGGTTCACACCATGTTGCCCAAAGATTAACTAAAATTAGTTTTCCCTCAAAATTTTTCAGATCCAATTCAGTACTATTTATATCTTGAAATTTACTGGAAAAACCTTGCTTTTCATAAATGATAAGTTCATTAGCACTTAAGTATGAATTATATAAACTGTTGCAAAACAAGAGAATTATGGCATATACCATCAAAATTAATCTGGACCGAAAATTTTTAAGCAACATAAATTGAAAAGTATAATCTTAAAGTAAAATGTCTATAAAAAAAAATAAATTAAGAAATAGGTTTAAAAAACCAGTGAGCGCAGCCTTTGAGAAAATCAATTCTTCTATCGAATTTGATAAATTTTTATTTAATGAAGATATTGAGGCATCTATTGCTCATGCATTAATGCTCGGTTCACAAAAAATTATTTCAGTAAGTGATTCAAATAAAATCATAAGTGGGTTGAAAAAAATTAAATCTGAAATAAAAAATAATAAATTTAAGTTTGATAATCAATTAGAAGATATTCATATGAATATTGAATACAGATTAAGTGAAATCATAGGTGATGCTGCTGGCAAGCTTCATACTGCACGTTCAAGAAATGATCAAGTAATAACAGATCTGAAACTATGGATGAAAAAAGATAATGTATTAATTTCAAAAAAAATAAAAAAATTGAAAAACTCTTTAGTGAAGTCTGCAAATAAAAATATTGAAATATTGCTACCAGGGCTTACACATTTTCAGTCTGCACAGCCTATATCTGCTGGCCATTATTTTATGGCTTACTATGAAATGTTTTCAAGAGACACTACAAGGTTTGGGGACTCATTAAAAAGACTTGATGAAAATCCCCTAGGTGTCGGCGCACTCGCAGGAACTAATTTTTCTATAAATCGAAACAAAACTACTAAAACCCTAGGCTTCAAAAAACCTACAAGAAACTCTCTAGATACAGTTTCGGACAGAGATTTTGTTATTGATTTTTTGTCAAGTGCTTCGTTACTTTCTATGCACCTGTCAAGGATCGCGGAAGAAATTGCGCTTTATTCTTCAGATCTAATTAACTTCTTCAAAATTGGTGATCAGTTAATGTCTAGCTCATCTATAATGCCGCAAAAAAGGAATCCAGACGGTGCTGAGCTTATAAGAGCCAAAGCTTCTATTGCAATAGGTAATCTTTCATCGATGCTAAATCTAATGAAGTCACTGCCTCTGACTTACAGTAAAGATCTTCAAGAAGATAAAATCTTAGTTACATCAACAAGTGAGACGTTGCATATTTGTTTAGATTGTATGGTTGAAATCATTGACTCATTAGAAATTAACAAAAAATCTGCAGAAAAGATTATCTCTAAAACCTACATAAATGCTACTGAATTAGCAGATTGGCTTGTAATTAAGCTAAATTATACTTTCAGAGATGCGCATAGTCTTACTGGGAAAATTGTAAATTTTGCTGAGAAAAAGAAATTACTCTTAAAAGATATTACACTTCGTGATTATAAATCATTTGATCAAAATATTGATAAATCTTTATATGATTTCCTTAGTATAAAAAAAAGTGTTAATAATAAACAGAGCTACGGTGGCACTGCTATAAGTCAAATAAAAAAAATGATTGCCATTGCTCGTAAGGAGATCAAAAATGAAAAGTATTAGTATTTTGATACTATTAATTTTTATATATGGTTGTGGCAAGAAAGGTTCACTTGAGTACCCTCCAGTTGAGACAGGATATTTATATCAATCTTCAACTGTCAAGGTGTAGTTATGTCAGAACTGAAATATGAAAATAATATTCTTAGATTTGGGAATATTAGTATAGATGAAATCTCTGAAAAACACCAAACACCATTTTATTGTTACAGCGAAAGTGTGCTCACTAATAACTATAATAATTTTAATAATGTATTTTCAGATCTCGATTACAAAATTTGTTTTTCTTTAAAATCAAATTCTAATCTCACACTATTAAGAATCTTGGCCTCGTTAGGTGCTGGTGCTGATGTGGTATCTGAATGGGAATTTAAAAAAGCAATTGAAGCAGGGATACCACCTCAAAAAATAGTATTTTCTGGAATTGGAAAAAGCGAAAATGAAATTAAGTATGCAATTGCAAATGATTGCTTTCAAATTAATGTAGAGTCTTTAGCTGAGTTAAAAAAAATTAATCAAATAGCTGAAGAAATTGGTAAAGTTCAAAATATTGGAATTAGAATAAATCCTGATGTACAATCTGATACGCATGAAAAAATAACAACTGGGAGTCTTGAAAATAAATTTGGAATATCTGTAAATGAAACTTTAGAGATATTTAATAAAACTAAAGAATTTTCCTCTCTTTTGATTACAGCTATTGCATTTCATATAGGCAGTAATATAAAAGATTTAAGTCCATTTAAAAATTCTTTTGAAGTTGCTAAAAACTTAATTGATAAAATACAATTGAATTACAACTCGCTGAAAACTATTGATGTTGGCGGAGGAATAAGTCCCGAAGAAAGAAATTTTAGCTTTAAAGATTATTACGATATGCTGATTTCATATTTTGATAAAGAAAGATTTAATTTTATCTTTGAGCCTGGGAGATTAATTGCAGCTGATGCAGGAATACTTGTTTCAAAAGTTCTTTATACTAAAATAAGTGAAGGAAAAAAATTTATTATAATTGATGCAGGTATGAATGATATGATGCGGCCTGCTTTATACGATGCAGAGCATGAAATTTTAACTTCAAAATTAAATGATTCAGATCACAACATTGAAACAGAAATAGTTGGACCAATATGTGAGTCTTCTGACAAATTTATGAGAACTACTAAATTTGCTAATATAGAAGAAGGAGATAATGTAGTTATTAAAAATGTTGGAGCCTATGGATCAACAATGAGTTCAAATTATAATGCCAGACCGTTTATTGAAGAAATTTTAATTAATAAAGATGAAATTCAAATAATAAGAAAAAAACAGTCATTTGATGACTTCATAAAAAATGAACTTTAATTATTAAATAATTCAGTTATTTGATTTACTAACAAACTAATAAAATTATTTATAGATTGGCTAACGGCAAAAGCATCAATCTTGATACTGTCAATTATCATACTTCCAAAAATAAATATAACTGGCACTATCAATACTAAAAATGGTAGTGGAATATTTTTCTGATTTTTATAAACTACTGGTAAGTTTTGATCTGAAAGACTCTCTCTTATAATTTTCTCATTACTAATCTCATTTATTATTAGTTTTTTCTCGGCTTCATATGTCGTATTTTCATGAAACCATGAATGGTTACACCTAGTACATTTAACTTGCCGACCATGACCGATATCGTCAATATTTACAACATAGCGAGCTGAACATGATGGACAAGAAATAATCATAAATTGTGTTAGTCTGTGTTAATGTTTAAACCTTGTTAGTGTAGCTTATTTAGTATGTTAAATGTACAAAAATTGTATTACTTTTTTTTATTCCTATTGTCTTTATTGATACTAATTTTGATCCATTTTAATATTTTCTTCTCGAGTGTTAAGACAGTGGATGACGGAAATCATAATGTAACCCAAGTAGATAGTATTGTTGTCTTAACAGGAGACAGATTCAGAATTGCTAAAGGGTTAGAACTTTTAAGTCAAAATCTTGGTAGCAAGCTTCTTCTATCTGGAGTTAATAAAGATATTACTCTCACAGAAATAAAAAATGCTTTTCCAAATAATAATAAACTGTTTAATTGCTGTATTGAAATTGAATCGATCTCAGAAAATACCTTTGAAAATATAAGGGAAACATTCCTATGGATAAGAAATAATAACTATCGCAACACTATTATTGTTACATCAGATTATCACCTACCTCGAGTAAAATTAGAGTCAAAAAGGCTTATAAATAGCGAGAATATCTATTATGTATCCACAAAAAACATCAGTGAAGAGCAATTTAGTCGAGTGAAAAAATTAGTGTTAGAATATATTAAATATTTAAGAACTTATATAAGTTTGAGCATAGGGCTTTACTAATGATCTACATAAATTCTTTTCTAGCTAACCTTGCTTTCTATATCGTATTGATTGCATGCTGCCTATTCGCACCAGTACTTTTTTTTCTACCTAAAAAACATATGTTAGGAATTATTCACTTTCAATCCGTTCACACAAGAATAAGCTTAAAACTATTTGCAAATCTTGAAATTGAATATCGAGGCATTGAGAATATACCTAAAGAACGAAAATATTTAATTGCCTCTAAGCATCAATCACTTGCCGAGGCAATATTTTTAAATGATGCAATTGAAACTCCGTCTATAATTGCAAAAAAACAACTTTTATTAATTCCAGTAGTTGGCCTATGTTTTAAGAAAGCTAATTTTATTTATGTAGATAGACGAAAGGGCGAAACAAATATTCAAGCAATGGTAAATTCTGCAAAAAGAAGTATGGACGCTGACCCACGACCACTTTTAATCTTTCCTGAAGGTACTAGAACACCGATAGGAGCAAAACGACCATATAAATATGGCGTTACAGCTCTTTATGATGGTCTGAATATCCCTTGTCTTCCAGTAGCAATAAATTGTGGATACTTTTGGTCACGAAGAAGATTTCTTAGATACCCTGGTAGAATGGTCATTGAATTTCTAAAACCAATTGAAGCAGGTTTGGAAAAAGAAGTATTCGCAAAAAAACTGTATGATGTAATAGAAAATAAATCAGATGATTTATTATCTGAAGCTAGGATTAATTTTCCTAAATGAAGAATACTTATTTTAGGAGAATAATTTTCCTTGTTATTGCTATTTTATTTATCTACTCAGCATATTGGCTTTTCATCTCAGTTCAATTTAAAACTCAAATAAAAAATAATCTAGATAATATGAATATTAGTTACAGCAATATATCAATATCAGGTTACCCATATAGAATGAGTGCTCTTATTAATGACTTAATGTTAAGTAAATTTGAAAACAATTTTTTATCTAATATTAATTTTCATGATGTCAGAATTGATATGAACCCATTTCAAATTGATACTTTATATTTAAGAAGTAACCAAGTTGAAGGTTCAGATATAGCTAATAGTTCAGAATCTCTTTTTGATTTTAAAAACCTTCAGGGCAAGATAGTTTTGAATGAGGGCATAGTTATGAAACTTTTGTTGATATCTGATTACCTTGATTTGAATTATAATGAATATAAAGTTGGTACAATCAATCAACTTTTAATGAGGATAGATTTAGACGACCAGTCAGTTTATAAGATTGATTTTTCAGGGATTGCAAATGATTTCCTCAACTCATATATCGGAAAGACTAAGGTAAGTATTAATGGTGAAATTTCATCGATTACTTACAATGGTAGCTTACAGGTTGATATTATAGAAAATGAAAATCAAAATAAATTATTCAGTGCGCCTTTAACTGTTAATAATGGAAAAGTGTCATTACTGTTTATGCCCTTATTAGATTTGAAGGACTTATCTTTTTTTTGATCTGCCAAAATCAGCATCTACAGTATCTTGTCCTGCTGAAATTATTTTGTCTCGTACTTTTCTTGTTTTTGAAAAGAGTTTATGTAGACTTTTGCCGTCTTCCCAACGAATTGATTTTTGTAAAGCAGTTAAATCCTCTGTAAATCTACTAATCATCTCCAACACAGCTTCCTTATTATTAAGAAATATATCTCTCCACATCGTTGGATCAGATGATGCAATTCTAGTAAAGTCTCTAAAACCACTGGCACTATACTTAATGATGTCAGACTTTGTTACATTCTCGAGATCTGCAGCAGTAGATACAATATTATAAGCAATTAAGTGAGGTAAATGAGAAGTGATTGCCATTACTCTGTCATGTCTTTGAGGGGACATTACCTCAACATCGCTTCCTAATGATTTCCAAAGATTTTTTACTTTATTAATATGACTTTTTTTATTGTTTTTAAGTGGAGTGATTATGCACCACCTGTCATCAAATAATTCTGCAAACCCAGCACTTGGGCCACTTTTTTCTGTTCCAGCTATAGGGTGAGCGGGTATAAAAATATCATCATTACTTAAGAGAGGAATTATTTCGTTAATAGTTTTTTCTTTTGCAGAGCCGACGTCAGAGATAATTGTGCCTTTTGATATGTGAGGTATAATTTTTTTTATTATATTTGAATAACTACTTAAAGGAGTACAAATTATTATCAAATCTGACCCTCTTACAGACTCATCTAATTTATTACTTACCTTATCAACTAAATTGAGTCTTTTAGATGTATTTCTGGTTTTAGAAGATCTAGAGTAACCCACTGTTTTAGAAGAGATTTTATTTTTCTTTATAGACAGTGCTAGTGATGAACCAATCAAACCTAGCCCAATGATAGTAATTTGCTTAAATGGTTTTTTCTTATTTGTCATTTATAAAAATCTTTGAAAGCCTTTATAACTTTCTTATTTTCGTTTGCTGTACCAATTGAAACCCTTACACAGCTTGGTAACTTATATTTGTCCATTAACCTAATAATAATTGATTTAGATAAAAGATACTTATTTAGTTTAGATACAGATTTTCCTACATCTATAAGTAAAAAGTTAGCTCTACTATCGTAAACTTTTATAGGCAGTTTACTTAACTCTTTATTCATAATGTTGAGCCACAATGTATTATGTTTTTTTGAATTGCTTGTATATTTTTTGTCTTTCAATGCTTGAATTCCTGCAACTTGTGCCAATTGGTTCACATTAAAAGGTCCTCTGACTTTGTTCATAGAACTAATAATATTACTGTGAGCATAACACCAGCCTAGTCTAAGAGAAGCTAGTCCATATATTTTAGAAAATGTACGTGTAACAATTACATTTTTGTTTTTTTGAGCAAATTCAAGTCCATTTGAGTAATCATTATCAGTCATGTACTCAGCGTATGCTGCATCAATTATAATCATAATTTTTTTTGGAATTTTTTTAATCATCACTACGAGATCTTTTTTTGATAAATAAAAACCTGTAGGATTATTAGGCTGTGCAATAAAAATCATCTTTGTTTTTTTAGTGATAGATTTTAATAAACTTTCTAAATCCACCCGAAGATTTTTTGTTGCTGATCTCTTAATAACTCCACCACTTATTTTCGAATAGATTTCGAACATTAAAAAGCTATGCTTTGGAACAATAACCTCATCACCTTTGTTTAAAAATAATTGACATGCAATACCAAGTATCTCATCTGAACCATTTCCAACAAAAAGATTGCTGCTCTTTAATTTGAAACTTTTAGATATAGCTTCTTTTAACTCAATACAATTACCGTCAGGATATTTATTCGTCTTAAGTCGGCTTTCTGAAATTGCTTTCTTTACACTAATACTGGGTCCAAAAGGTGACTCATTAGAAGACACTTTGACTACATCTTTTTTGCCTGGAATTGATGAGATTCCACCTTCATAGATATTAATATTTTTTAAATTTTTCATATAATAATTCGGTATAAATAGGTGAATATTGTTTATTTTGAAAGAAAATCTTTGAAATATTTAATCTTCTAATTTGACATTACTGATTTGAATATATAATACAGTGACTGCGCCGATTTGAGCACAGCTTGCGGGCGCTGTAAAAATGCAGCTAAAGAGGTATATAAGCCACCAAACTTAGTTGTTAGGTGGTTTTTTTTTGGGTTAAACAAATGAGTGAAAACAAAATAGTAGAATTAGCAAAAGAACAAGCTCTTGTATTGGATTGTGGTAAATCACTGAAAAGCATTAAAACAGCTTATACAACTTACGGTAAATTAAACGCCGCTAAGGATAATGCTATTTTGATTTGTCATGCTCTTACTGGCGATCAGTATGTTGCAAGCAATCACCCAATTACAAAAAAAGAGGGATGGTGGTCATATATTGTTGGTCCTGAAAAACCAATTGATACAAATAAATTTTTTGTAGTCTGTCCTAATGTTATTGGTGGCTGCATGGGTTCAACTGGTCCAAAGGAAGTAAATTCAGAAACTGGTAAAGAATATGGTACGGATTTTCCAGTTATTACAATCGCTGATATGGTGAGAGCTCAAAAACTTCTTATTGACTATTTAGGTATTGAAAAAATATTTTGTGTGACAGGTGGATCTATGGGCGGAATGCTGGTTCTTGAATGGCTATCAAAATTTCCTGAGATGGTACATTCTGCTATTCCAATTGCAACTGCGACAAATCATTCAGCACAGAATATTGCATTAAATGAGCTTGCTAGACAATCCATTATGGCTGATCCAAATTGGAATTCAGGTAATTATTATAATTCTGACAATAAACCTTTAAAAGGTCTATCAGTTGCGAGAATGGCTGCCCATATCTCTTATCTATCTAAAGACGCTTTGCACAGCAAGTTTGGAAGAAATCTGCAAGATAAGAATAGTTTAGATTATTCTTTTGATGCTGATTTCCAAATTGAAAGTTATTTAAGGCACCAAGGATTTACATTTGTAGACCGCTTTGATGCTAATAGTTATTTATATATTACTCGTGCAATGGATTATTTTGACGTTTCGTCAAGTAATAATGGCTCACTAATTGAATCATTTAAAAACACAAGCTCAAAAGTTTTGTGTATTTCTTTTACAAGCGATTGGCTTTACCCAACCTCAGAGAATAAAAAAATTGTAAAAGTATTTAATACTTTAGGAATAAATGTAAGTTTTATTGAGATTGAAACTGATGGTGGACATGACTCATTTCTACTTGAAGAGCCTAAGCTTTTTGAAGCTATGCAAGGATTTATTAAATCAACTTATGAAAATTTATGAGCTTAATTAATGAAAAAAAAGACTTTAAGATCATTGCTGATTTAATACCAGCTAAGTCATCTGTAATTGATGTAGGCTGTAACGACGGTTCTCTGCTTGAATTCTTGAAAGAAGAAAAAAATATTGATGGTAGAGGCATGGAGATTGATCAACAAAAAGTTCAACTCTGTCTTTCGAAAGGAATTTCTGTAATCGAAGGTGATGCTGATTTAGACTTATATGATTATCCAGATAATTTGTTTGATTACTCGATACTTACTTACACCTTACAGGCAACAAAAAGTCCAAAAAATGTTTTGTCAGAATTAGTTAGAATTTCAAGCAAAGCAATAATCTCTTTTCCTAATTTTGGTCACTGGAAAATTGCTTCAAGCCTATTACTTAAACGAAAAATGCCTATAAGTGAGAAATTAAGTTACTCTTGGCATGAAACTCCTAATCTTCACTTCTGTACCATAAATGATTTCATTGATTTATGTGATGAAGTAGGAATTAGAATTGAAAAGCAAGCAAATTTAAAAACAAACAAACTAAATAAATTTAATGGAAAAAATCTTTTGAATAGTTATTTTAATGAAGTTGGTTTATTTTTAGTTTCTAAAATAAAAAATTAATATGTTTAAAACTCTCATTGTTAAATGCCTGTCCGATAATTACGCATATGTATGCTATAATGAAAATAATGAAGCATTTGTAGTTGATCCATCTGAAGCCAGCCCTGTCATTGATTGCTTAGAAAAAAATAATTTAAAATTAAAATATATTTTAAATACTCATCATCATTTTGATCATGTTGGTGGAAATTATGAACTTAAAGAAAAATATAAATGTAGTATTGTAGGTGGTGAAAAAGATAAAGATAGAATTCCTGGCATCGATATTCACCTTAAAGAGGGAGACAAGTGGCATTTTGGCGATATAGAGTCTGAGATTTTTGAAATTTCAGGCCACACAGTTGGTCATATTGCATTTTATTTTCATAGGGAAAAGTCAGTTTTTACAGGCGATACTCTGTTTTCCCTTGGATGTGGAAGACTGTTTGAGGGCACTCCTAAAATGATGTGGGAATCACTTAAAAAAATCAGGGATCTGCCTGATGAAACAAAAATATATTGTGGTCATGAGTATACTTTGAGCAATGCCAAATTTATCTACTCAATTTTGCCTAGCGATGAGTTAAAAGGTAAAATTAATGAACTAGAAAATTTATATTCAAAAAATTTATCCTCGATACCTTCAACAATTCAAGAGGAAAAGAAATTGAATATTTTTTTACAAGCAGATAATAATCAAATTAGTGAAGCTTTAGGCCTTATAGAAAAAAGTCCTGAAAACGTATTCACCCATATACGAAATCTTAAAGATAATTTTTAAGAGAAGTACTGACCACCATTTGCAGATATGGTTGAACCAGTTATAAATCCAGCATCATCGCTTGCAAGGAAGGTAACAATTCTTGATACTTCATCAACTGTACCTAACCGGCCTATTGGAATTTGAGCAAGAATTCCTTCCATGACTTTTTCTGGGGTATCAGCAAGTAATTCTGTGCTAATATAACCTGGTGCAACAGCATTGACGGTTATGTTCTTTCTTGCTGTCTCTTGGGCAAGTGCTTTAGTAAAACCAATTACTCCTGCTTTTGCAGCACTATAGTTAACAACACCCATTTGACCCTTTTGACCATTAATTGATGAAATCGAAATAATTCTTCCAAATCCTTTTTCTCTCATGCCATCTAGTACACATCGTGTCATATAAAAAACTGAGTCTAAATCAACTCTGATGACATCATCCCATTGCTCAATAGTCATCTTGTGTGTCATTGCAGCTTTAGTAATTCCAGCATTGTTTACTAGGATGTCAATAGATCCTAATTTTTCAACTACTTGTTTAACGCCATCTTCACATGCAGCTGGATCAGCTACGTTCCATTTAAAGACCTCTACTCCATTTTCAGATGAAAATTTTTCTGCAGCCTCAGAATTTGAACCGTATGTTGCTGCAACTTTACATCCACTATTCTTTAGCGCTATGGATATTGCTGCACCAATACCTCTTGTTCCACCAGTTACTAATGCTACTTTTGTCATAATATTCTCCTTTTTATCTTTCAACACATAAAGCGACACCCATGCCGCCACCAATGCATAGTGTTGCAAGGCCTTTTTTCGCATCTTGTCTCTTCATTTGATTTAATAATGTCACTAAGATTCTTGCTCCAGAAGCACCGATTGGATGGCCAATTGCAATAGCTCCACCATTGACATTTACTTTAGATGTATCCCAGCCCATTTCTTTATTTACTGCACATGATTGGGCTGCAAAAGCTTCATTTGACTCAATCAAATCTAAGTCAGCAACACTCCATCCAGCTTTCTCTAAGGCTTTTCTACTGGCCGGTATTGGACCAGTGCCCATTATTGAAGGATCAACTCCAGCACTTGCCCATGAAACAATACGAGCGATAGGTTCTATATTTTTTTTCTTAACTTCTTCTCCAGACATAACAGTCATTGCCGCAGCACCATCATTAATTCCACTCGCATTGGCTGCTGTTACAGTACCTTCTTTTGAAAAAGCTGGTCTTAGAGTCGCAAGTTTTTCTAACTGTACATTATCCTTAATGTATTCATCGCTATCAAAGACAACAGTTTCTTTTCTTGTTTTTATTTCAACGCCAACAATTTCATCTTTAAATATACCTTCAGATTTTGCCTTGCTTGCTCTCTTTTGAGACTCGACCGCAAATTCGTCTTGTTGATCACGAGTTATTTGCCATTGTTGAGCAACATTCTCAGCTGTTGTACCCATATGATAACCATTGAAAGCATCCCAGAGGCCGTCTTTAATCATTGAGTCCACCATTTGGTTATCTCCCATTTTTGTTCCATTTCTTAAATGAGAACAATGAGGAGATTGACTCATAGACTCCTGGCCGCCAGCAACAATAATATTCGCATCATTGTTCATGATCGCTTGATACGCTAGTGCCACGCTTCTTAGTCCGGATCCACACACTTGATTTACAAGCCAAGCTGGTGTTTCCTTATTTAAACCAGCATTTATTGCCGCTTGTCTTGCTGGATTCTGGCCAGTCGCGGCCGTTAATACTTGACCTAGTATAACTTCCTCTACTTCAGAAGCCTCAACATTAGACCTACCGATAGCTTCTTTAATTACAATTTTGCCCAAGTCATGAGCAGGCATGTTTGCTAATGATCCATTGAAAGAACCGACAGCTGTTCTAACAGCGGATGTGATAAAAACTTCATTCATAAATGTACCTCTTTAAGCGCCAATATCTGGCAAATTTTCCGATCTGAGGGGATCAAGATAACTTGCCGACTGTATTTTGCAACTATTATTTAAGGTTATCATCAGAGGATTCCCTGTGGGAATTTCTAAATTCACTATTTCTTTGTCTGAAACAGAAAAAAGATATTTGCAAAGAGCACGCAAGCTGTTTCCATGTGCCGAAATAATAGTAGTATTTTTTAGTACTATTGGCTTTATGTTATTCTCCCAATAAGGAATTACTCTCTCATAAGTATCTGCTAAACATTCTGTTAAAGGTAAATTTGTAATTCCCTTATATAAAGGATCAAGTTTTGGATTCATCTCACTATCAGCATTTAACGCTGGTGGAGGAGTGTTATATCCCCGGCGCCATTTAAGAAATTGTTCTTCTCCATATTTCTCTTTAACTTCATCTTTATTTAAACCTTGAAGAGCACCATAGTGTCTTTCATTTAATTCCCACGCATAATTTACTTCTACATCGTTTAATTTTAAATTTTTTACTATTATGTTCAGAGTTTCTTGAGCTCTCTTTAGGTAAGAAGTAAATGCTGCTGTTGGTTTAAGATTTACTTTTGAGATTAAATCAGCGGCCTTTAATGCTTCACTTGTTCCTTCAGAGTCTAAATCAACATCAACCCAGCCAGTAAAAATATTTTTTTTATTCCAAACACTTTTACCGTGCCTGATTAATATTAACTGATTAGACACTAAGAATTTACTTGATTAACAATGTTGTTGTTAAGAAGATAATCAGCTATTTGTTCTGCTATCTGTACAGCAACTTTTTCTTGAGCTTCAACTGTGCTTGCGCCAATGTGTGGGGTCATTACAACATTGTGCATCCCACTAAAAATGCTATCTGTTTGTGGCTCAGTTTCATAAACATCACACCCATACCCAGCTAGGCCATCTTCATCTAAGGCTAATTTGACATCATATTCATTTACAATTCCGCCTCTTGCGCAATTAATAATAATCGCAGTTTTTTTCATTTTAGTTATTGACTCACTGTTGACCATATATTTTGATTTATCTGATAATTTATTGTGAAAAGTAATAATGTCTGAATGTGCAATTAATTCATCAAAGGAAAGATTACTTATACCGTATTTACTTTCATCACCAGTTGATAGTGAAGAACTATTTACAACGACATTCATGCCATAAGCTTTTGAAATTTCACAAATCTTCTTTCCTATATTTCCAAATCCCACAATACCAATTGTCTTTCCATGCATTTCAGAGCCAATAAATTTCTTTTTTTCCCATTTTTTATTGTGCATCGATTGATTAGCATTTGTTATATTTCTCATTAATGCATGAATGATAGAGAATGTGAGCTCAGCGGTAGCCTGAACATTTCCAAGTGGAGTATTCATCACCACTATATTTTTCTTTGATGCCGCCTCAAGGTCAACGTTATCAACGCCAACTCCAGGTCGACCAATGACTTTTAAATTTCCAGCACTTTCAATAATTTTTTCGGTAACTGTAACAGCTGATCTTATAACAAGACCTGAGTAATTTCTAATTTCAGCACAAATTTCGTCTTCACTCAATCCGACCTTTTGATCATATTCTATTTTATATTTTTCAAAAACTGTAAATACAGCATCAGATACATTGTCTGCAATTAAAACTTTATTCATTTTTGAAAGCTTGATTTTACAGATGAATATGCCCAATCAATCCATGGAAGA
>CACHYW010000021.1 GCA_902584215.1 uncultured Pelagibacteraceae bacterium | reverse complement strand
TCTGCTAAACCATCAAGTGCGCCAAAATGACGAGGCTCTAGGTATAACGTTTTTTCAATATCTGATATCGATTTATTTAATTCACCTTTTAAAAAATAAACAGTGGCTCTCTTGTTCCACCCTTCGGCAAATTCTGGGCTTTGCTCAACAACTTTTGAGAATAATTCAATTGCGTTATCTAATTCTCCAACATCCATGAATTGATTGGCTTCATCAAATAAAATCTGCGTTTCTTGATTATCGGCTATAGACCATATATCCCAGATATTAAACAGAAGCTTACTGGATTCCATATTATTAGTGCTTAAAAATAATTTATCAAAAAGCTCAATCAAGCGACCATCTTTTTGATCTGCATGAGCAAAATTTGAAAAAAGAATTATAAGAATGATTAATCTCTTCAATTTAGATCACTCCAATATTCTTGGTATTTTTTACTGTTGGAAGAATCTTCTCTAAAATGATCAAACAAAGCTTTTGTTAAACTAAGCTTGTTATCAACTTCTTCACCATCAGCCATTTTTAAAATTTGTCGATAGCACCAATATACTTGAGCTGCTTTATTATTGGATCTCATCAATGCAATCGGACTGTTAAGGCCAAATATCCAAGGTCCAAATTGAAGAATATTCTCATATAGTGTAGCTGACTTTTTTTCTCCACTTATCAATTCATTAATAATTTCAGGTTCGGAGCATAAAGGTCTTCCAAGGCCTATAACATCACACGCTCCACTATTGAGTGCGCTATTCATTCCATCAGTAGTGCGAAAACCTCCGGTTACGGCAAGAGGAATTGAAAGAAACTTTTTGATTTCCTCTGCATATTTTAAAAAATAAGCCTCTCTTACTACTGTACTTCTTTGAGGTTTTATTGTTTTCATTTTTTTTAGGTTAAAAGAATCAATCTCTAAAGCTGCAAAATTTTCATATGTGCCTCCAGAAATCTCAAGCAAATCCAATGAGGTTAAATTAAGTAGTTTGGCAACTTCGATACTTTCTTCATGAGTAAAACCACCTTTTTGAAAATCTGATGAATTTAATTTTATAGATATGGGAAAGCTATTTCCAACTTTTGCTCTGATCCCATCAATAATACTAATCAATAATCTTGACCTATTTTCTATACTTCCACCCCATTGATCAGTTCTATTATTTACATTTGGTGACAAAAATTCTGACAATAAATATCCATGCGCTGAATGTAGTTGCACTCCAGTAAAACCAGTTTGTTTTGCAATTTCGGCAGCATTAATAAATCTATCAATGATATCTAGAATTTGAGTATGTGAGAGTTCCTCGGGTACCCCAAACTTCAAAACTCCACCTAAAGTCGGCATAGGTATGACTGAAGGTGCTACCGATTTTTTATTGATAGAAAATGGGGTTTGACGTCCTGCGTGACTGAGCTGCATCCATAACTGGGTATTGTTCTGTTTTCCAGCCTGAGACCAATTTGCTAGAGCTGCTAAGCTTTCATTTGTTTGCGTCCCTTCTATAACAACATTTCCAGCGCGCTCAATGAACCGATGGTCTATTTGTACATTGCCAGTAATTGAAATTCCTGTACCCCCTTTTGCCCAGCGTTCATACAGTTTTACATGACGTTTGTTTGATAATGCATCACTATTTGCAATACCTTCCGTCATTGCAGATTTTAAGAATCTATTTTTTATCTCTACACCGCAAGGAAGTTGCAATGTTTTATCAATTTTCATAATTTCTTAAGTACAACTTTATATAATTTTCTCGGAAAATTTCCCTCATTAAAATTATCAATTTTTATTAATTCGAACCCATTTAGAAGCTTCTTTATTTTTTCTATCGAAAAAAAATGTACGATAAATCCATCGTTTTCATATAAATCCTCATCTCTATGAATGCCATTTTTGTAATCACCGTCCAATGTATTACGTACAGTAAAAATATTTATACCTCCCTTTTTTAATATTCTTAAAACTTCATTATTCAATGATATAATCTCATTCATCGTAAATGCCATACAGTAAAGCATGTGTGAATAACATGCCTCAAAGCATTCATTCTTGTAAGGTAAGGGCAATCTCATATCATGAACCTTAGTTGTAATAAGATTTTCTAAACGATTCGTTCTTCTTTTTTCACTTATGTCATCAATTGCTTTTTTACTGTAATCTAAAGAGTCAATTTTGAAACCTTTTTTAGCGAAGTATAAAGTATCACGACCCTGGCCAGCTCCTATTTCTATAACTT
Organism: uncultured Pelagibacteraceae bacterium; assembly: GCA_902584215.1. GTDB lineage: Bacteria > Pseudomonadota > Alphaproteobacteria > Pelagibacterales > AG-422-B15 > CACNXQ01. Next base: position 19,893 of record CACHYW010000021.1, on the reverse strand, counting down.
TATTAATTCTATGGGATTTGAATATTTTTGCAGATTTGATAGCAGCTATACTGGGATCTACTCCAAACATCTCAGGCTTATTTAGGAAATTATTTTCCCAATGCTGAGATTGTTTGGATAAGAGTTTACTATCCAATTTATTTCGAAGGATCAGGTACCTTACGTAAATAAGGTTTCACAGTTTCCCATCCATCAGGATATATTTTTTCTGCATCCTCATTTTTAACTGCTGGAAGTATTACAACATCTTCACCTTTTTTCCAGTTAGCTGGAGTTGCAACTTTATGATTAGCGGTAAGCTGCATGGAGTCGATTGCACGCAAAATTTCATGGAAATTTCTTCCTGTAGCCATTGGATATGTAAGATATAGGCCAATTCTTTTATCTGGCCTTACAACAAATATTGTCCGAACAGTCTCGTTGTCTACGGCAGTTCTTCCCATTGATGATGTCCCAGCATCGCCTTCAAGCATATTGAAAAGCTTAGCAACTTTTAAATCTTCATCAGCAATTATTGGATAAGTTGGCCTTATGCCTGAAACATCCTTAATATCGTCTAACCATTTTATATGGTCTTCAACACCATCGACGCTCAGTCCAATCACTTTTACATTTCTTTTATCAAATTCATCTTTCATCCCAGCTAATACACCTAGTTCCGTAGTACAAACGGGTGTGAAATCTTTAGGGTGAGAAAATAATACTCCCCAACTATCTCCTAGCCATTCATGAAAAGATATGTCTCCTTCTGAAGTCTTAGCTTCAAAATCTGGACACATGCTATTAATTTTTAAAGTCATTTAATTCCCCTTTATTAATTTAGAATTATTATAAACAAGATTGCTTTCTGTTCAAATTTTTATAAGATGTTGATTCAAAATGATTTTTAAACAACTTTTTGACGAGAAATCATCTACCTACACGTATATCGTTGCAAGTGGTAAGGGCCGCGAGGCTTTAATCATTGATCCAGTAATAGAACACACTCACATTTATACTGATTTATTAAATGATTTAGACTTAAGGCTTGTTAAAGTGATCGATACCCATATTCATGCTGATCATATTTCTGCAATGGCAGAATTAAAAGAAAGAACAAATTGCCAAACAGTTATGGGAGAACATTCAAAATCTGAAGTGGTTAACTTAAAAGTAAAGGACAATGATAAAATAATTATTGACGGAATTAATTTAGAAGCTCTTTATACACCAGGACATACGGATGACTCATATTGCTTTTTAATGAACGATCGTATTTTTACTGGTGATACACTTTTGATAAATGGCACTGGTAGAACTGATTTCCAAAATGGAAGTGCTAGCGAAGCCTATGAATCTCTCTTTAATAAAGTTTTAAAATTACCTGAAGAGACCTTAGTTTATCCAGCGCATGATTATAAGGGTAATCAATTTTCAACAATCGGCAGTGAAAAGAAAAATAATCCAAGACTCCAAGTGAACTCAGCAGCTGAATATGCCGAAATTATGGATAATCTTAATTTAGCTAATCCAAAAATGATGGATGTTGCAGTTCCAGCAAACCTAAAAGGTCAAACCCTCAAAACTTGAAAGATTATAATTAATCTATTTTTATAAAGTCATTGATTTCTTTTACGACCCCAATGGGGTCCTCGATCATTGGCATATGACCCATATTTGTAAAAATTTTTATTTTTAAATTACTTATATTATTCTCAAATGGTTTTGTTGCCCACAAACCAATGATATTATCTTTGTCACCGTGTATCATCAAAGATGGTACTTTTATTTGTTTTAAAAAATTTTCATCATCTAACAACAAATCTTTTACCTCATTCATCAATGCCATGTCAGCTAATGCCTGCCTTGAACCCTCAAGCAGAGGTAAATCATAATACTGATCAACCATTTCATCTGTAACTAAGTTTTGGTCATAAACCGAAACCTTCGCACCTTGTTTTGCAAAAAATTTTGGTGTGAAGTAAACAAATTTTTCTTTAAAAGGAAAATTAGCACCGATATATCTAAATGCTTTAGGAATATTTTGCCTTTCAAATCTCTCAAGATCACCTTCATTAAGAAGAACTCCTGATCCAACAAGTATTAATTTTTTTACCTGATCTGGATGTTTAATGGTATAACGCCACGCAACTCTGCCGCCCATCGAATGGCCTAAAAGGTAAAATTTATCTATACTTAATTTTTTAACTACTTGATTTACTGTCTCAATAAAAGACTCAATTGAATAATCCTTATTCGGTACTGCTCCGGTCAAACCAAATGCTGGAAAGTCTAAGCAGACTACTTTATATTTTCTAGATAGCTGAGGTACAACTTTATCAAATGTGAACAATGAAGCCAAGTAGCCATGAAGTAAGACTAATACAGGTCCATCTGGATTTCCTTTAACTACAGTATGTATTCTTGAACCATTATCTAGTGTAATAAATTTAGACTCAGATTTTGCATATTTCGCTTCTATTATATTTCTTGGAACATCATTCTTAAAAGATTTTAAAAAAGAATAAATTAACCCAAGGATAACAAGCAATCCGATGATTAAGATAATTAATGAATAGGACATATCTATTTATTTGTTGTTGAAAAATATTATTATAATTTAGAGTAACACTTGTATCCTACTTAATCTATTATTTAAGTCGGAAAAAAATTTTAGGAGCAATACAATATGGAAAATACAGAAATAAATCCCGAAACACTAAAAAAGCTACAACTTAAAATCATGCAGGATGTTTCTGCTTCAGCGATAATTCCATTGATGAGAATTGGAGATCAGCTTGGTATATTTAAGAAACTAAGTGAAATAGGAGAAGTCAGTTCAAATAAATTAGCAAAAACAACAGCACTTGATGAAAGATATCTAAGAGAGTGGCTGTATGCAGTTTCAGCTGCTGGGTTTGTAACTTACAATGTAGAAACACAAAAATTTTTGTTAACTCCTGAACAAATTGCAGTTTTTGCAGATGATGATAGCCCTGCATCAATGATGGGAGCGTATGATATGCTTACTGGAGCAATACATAATGAGGATCAGGTCAAAGAAGCATTTAAAACTGGTGAAGGTATTGATTATGAGGACTCATGTCCAATTTGTTTTCAAGGAACTGCCAGATTCTTTAAACCATCTTATGAAAAAAATTTAGTAACAAGCTGGCTTCCAAGAATTGAAAATCTTGAAGAACGAATGAATGCAGGAGCCAGCTTTGCCGATATTGGGTGTGGTTATGGATTGTCAACTATGATAATTGCCCAGACTTTTCCAAACGCAAAAGTATATGGCTATGACATTCATGAACCTTCAATTAAGGAAGCTAAGAAACTAGCTAAAGAAGCTGGGCTAGATGAAAGAATAAAATACACTGCAGCAGATGCAAAAAGTTATCACGGTAAGCATGACTACATTGCTTTTTTCGATTGTTTGCACGATATGGGAGACCCTGTAGGTGCTGCTAAATATGCTTATGATCAACTAGAAGATGATGGCTCTGTAATATTAATTGAACCCACTGCAAATGATAAACCTCAAGATAACTTTAATCTTTTCGGACAAATGTATTACTCATTTTCAACAATTGGTTGCATTCCTACATCAAAATCACAAGAAGTTGGCTTGGCATTAGGAGCACAGGCTGGACCCTCGAAATTAATAGGTGTATTAAACGAAGCAGGCTTTAAAAGTTGCAAAGTGGTAAAAAAGAATGCAAGCAATATGGTAATTGAAGCTCGAAAAAATTAGATTATAAGATTATTCTTCATAAGCAGCTATTGTAGTTCGATGTAAGAGTCTTTCTTGACCCTCATAACCTCCTGTAGCTCTATGTAAAACACTTCTATTGTCCCACATTATCAACATATCTTTCTTCCATTTGTGTTTATAAACGAATTCTTCCTGACACTGCCATGCACTTAACTCCAATAGTAATTTCATTGCATCTTGATTGTCCATGCCTTCAATACCAATTATGTAACCAATTGTTCCATAGATTCCCTCCCGCTTTGTTTCAGGATGGTTCTTTATTATAGGATGCAATTGTTTTAAAAATGCCTCATCAGAAGCTCGAATATCCATGCTACGCCCCATTTCTCTATCTTTATCTCCATAACCTCCACCTGGAGAATAAGGGACTAGGGCTGAGTGGATTGCTTGCTTACCCTCTAGTTTTTTTCTAAGTGATGATGGCATCTTTTCTAATGCCAAATGCTGATTGGCAAATAAAGTATCGCCACCTTGATTTGGAATAATCTTACCAAATAGGCAAGTACCAGCTGGTGGATTTTCTTGAAAACTCCAGTCAGTATGCCAGTTATCTGCGAAAATAGGAACTTTTTCATTTGCTTTTCTTTTTACAGCAATGATATTTTTTCTTCCAGCAATTGGAGCTATGAAGGGATCATCTCCAAATGAACCAAAGCAAAGAGTAAAACGCTCAAGATCATCGTCATTTAAAGATTGATTTGGAAAACTTAGAACATGGTGTTCAAGCCAAAGTTCTCTAATTTCTAATATCTGTTTTTCGGATAGATCTTTTGTGAGATCAATATTAGTTATCTCCCCACCACAAGATTGATCAGATTTAATAAAATTTAAAGTCATAGGTATTTAAATATAGGATAAATAATAAATGATATAATGGTCAATGCTCAATTTAACTATTGAAATTAGTGATCACGAATATATCTAAGAAAGTATATATAGTTATGAATAGCTTTAAAATATCATTAAGTAACCTTTTGAAAACAAGATACCTAAGATTTAATGTTTTATTATAAGAAAAACAAGGTAACCAAACTCCTATTTTGCATCATAATTTTTTTTTCCGGCATAAAATTGGCAAATGCTGATTTTTTTAAGAATATTTCTAGTATTATCAATGATAACAAAGTGCGTTTAAGTTATGGAATTTCTGTGAATGACATTAATAGTGATGGAAATTATGAATTTATTGTTACGGGCTTTGGGACAGAAAATATTGCACTTAGTTATGAAAATGGTTTCGTTAGTAACATCATTGAAGAAGACAATTTTGCTGATATCAACCGTAGGACTATAGGTGTTGTTTCATGCGATATTGATCGTGATGGATATGAGGAAATATACTTTTTAAATACGGACTCTTATAGTGGAGAAAAATTATATACAGACCGTCTTCTTGATAGCCAAGATGATCAATTTCAAGATCTCTTCTTATTAAATAAAAATAAGGAACAATTAAATTACACTGCTGGTAGATCAGTTGCATGCGTGGACCGTAAGGGAAATGGTAAATATGGCATATATGTTGCTAATTATGGAGGTCCCACTCGTTTCTATGAACTAGATGAAGACCGTATCGTTGATAAAGCGCCCAGTTTAAACTTAGATAAAATTACAGGAGGTAGAGCAGTTGTTGTAGGAAACATTATTACCAATAACAGTGATATTTTTGCAGCTAATGAACGTGGAGCAAATTTCTTATACGAAAATAAAGAAGGCCTCTTTCTTGAAGTTGCCCAACAGTTCGGTGTAGACGATAAATTACAGAATGGAAGAGGAACTACATTATCTGATATTTTATATAATGGGCAATTAGATATCATTAGCGGCAACTGGGAGGGATACCACAGGGCTTTTGTAAGGTCAGGAAATAAATTCATAGATATTGCTGAAAATAATTTTAACGAGCCAAGTAGAGTTAGAACAGTAATATCTGCTGATTTTGATAATGATGGTTATGACGAGGTTTTCTTTAATAATATTGGAGAGGCAAACAAACTTTTTCGAATAGATCAGAATGGAGAATTCAAAGAATTAAAGCTTGGAGAAGCATTAGAGCCAAACGGATTAGGTACAGGCGCTGCAGTAGCTGACATTGACAATGATGGGGTCCTAGAATTGCTTATTTCACACGGGGAGGTAGCTGAGCAAACTCTCTCGATGTTCAAAGCACATACTGCTAAAGATCATAGATGGCTAAGAGTGAAGCCGTTAAATACTTATCGCGCACCCGCACGTGGTGCAACTGTTAAACTTCATACTGATCAAAGAATTCATGCAAAAACGATAGATGCAGGCTCAGGATATTTATGCCAAATGGAGCCAGTAGCACATTATGGTATCAGAGAAAATGAAGTTATAAAGAAGGTTGAGGTAATCTGGACGAACGGCTCAACCACTGAGGTGAATGATTTGAATTTAAATAGTATTCTAGAAGTTAGACAAAAATAAATTTATTAATTTGCCATTTGAATAAAGATGTCTCCCATTCCACCCTCTACTTCCTCGATCGGTTGATTGTTCCTAATTTCACACATCGCACCTGTCATTTCATTGGAAGCAATTGAAGCTATCTGCTCATTAGTGCACTCTGACGCGTTATGTAGCAAACCAATAACGAGGTCTCCATCAAGAGTGAACACTTGATCCGGATCAAGCTTGTTGTTCTTGCAAAAATAATTTTTATTTACTTGTATTGGAAAATTTTCTTTTTGACATGGATCTTTTATGGTTAAAACATTTAATTCATATTCTAAATTTTCAAATATAAAATTTGCTTTTTTAGTTTTAGCATATTTCATTAGGTCACAAGAACATGGCCAACAGCACTTATAGTAGTCCCCACAAATTAAATTATTAGTCTGATCTTCATAAATGCTTAATAAATCAGGTGTTCCACCAGGTTGAAGTACAGATCCTGATACAGCACAATACAATTTATTATATTCAAGAAAATCTTCTATATTTAAACTTTGTTCGAGTGCAAAACTAAAAAATTTTGGACCTGCAGCATTTCTATTTCCGTCAGGGAATATTTCTATCCATGAGTTTAAAAGATTCACATAATATTCCTCACCAATTTCAATATTTGCAGTTTTTTCATCAGCATAAATCAAGCTTGATAAAGATAAAAAAAGATCAAGTAAATATATAATAAACTACTTTTCATTCTTCTCAGTATTAAAAATATTTAAAACCCGACATATTATTTAAATAAAACATCAAAAATGAAAATCAAATTAAGAAATGATTTAGATTAATAAATTTAAATGCAGAAAGATGGTGGGCCCACTAGGACTCGAACCTAGGACAACTCCGTTATGAGCGGAGGGCTCTAACCAACTGAGCTATGGGCCCCAATAAAATTGTTATATACAATAAATAAACGTATTTACAGTCTAATAAATTAGTTTTTATCTAAAAAGCTTTTGAGTAATTTAGCTCTTGTAGGATGCTTTAATTTTCGTAATGCTTTAGCTTCAATCTGTCTAATTCGCTCTCTAGTAACAGAGAATTGTTGCCCAACTTCTTCTAACGTATGATCTGAATTCATTCCGATCCCAAACCTCATTCTTAGTACGCGTTCTTCTCTGGGAGTAAGCGAGGATAGTATCTTAGTTGTTGTTTGTCTTAGGTTAGAATTTATTGCTGCATCAATTGGGATGACAGCATTATCATCTTGAATAAAATCGCCCAAGTGACTATCTTCTTCATCTCCTACAGGAGTTTCAAGACTTACAGGCTCCTTTGCAATTTTTAACACTTTTCTCACTTTTTCAAGAGGCATATTTAGTTTAATGGATATTTCTTCTGGAGTAGGTTCCCGACCAATATCATTTAAAAGAAGTCTCTGAGTTCTAACAATTTTGTTTATTGTTTCAATCATATGTACAGGAATTCTAATAGTTCTAGCCTGATCAGCTATTGATCGAGTAATTGCTTGCCTTATCCACCATGTAGCATAAGTTGAAAACTTATAACCTCTTCTATATTCAAACTTATCAACAGCCTTCATAAGTCCAATATTTCCTTCTTGTATAAGATCAAGAAACTGCAAACCTCTATTTGTATATTTTTTAGCAATCGAAATAACTAATCGAAGATTGGCTTCGATCATCTCTTTTTTTGCAATACTTGATTCTCTCTCACCTTTTTGAACATTGCTAACAATTCTTTTAAATTCATTTAGTGTTAAACCTATATTACTTGCCGATGCCCTAACTTCGTTCATGATATTTTTAATATTATTTTTCTCTAACTTAACAAACTTTTCCCACCCAGAAAGTCTCGTAATTTTTCTTAACCAGTATGGGTTATTTTCATTACCTACATATTTATCTAAAAACTCTTCTCGAGTGATCTTATGCTGTATGGCAAGACGAAGTAATTTTCCTTCTAATGACACAACTTCTTTATTAATTATGTATAATTTATTAATCAATTCCTCAATTTTACTTGTATTAATCTGAAGACCCTTAATCAATTCAACAACAGCAATTTTAGATAATTGGTAATTTCTTTCTGATCGTGTCGGAAATTCTTTCCCTTTTTCCTGAAAAGCAATTTTATCTTGTTGAAGTTTTTGAAGTTTTTTGAAACTCTTATTTAGTTTTTTAAATGTTTCTAAAATAATAGGCTTTAGTTCCTCTTCCATAATAGCGATGGATACGTTCAACTCATCATCAGAATCTTCATACTCTTCAACTGACTGATCAGCTGAGGTCTCTATCATGGGTTCAGTATCATCTCCATAAGTTGCGGACTTTTTTTCAGCTTCTTTACGTTTTCTAATTTCTTCCTTTTCTTCTTGTTCCTTTCTTTTTTTTGCTTCTTTAATTTTTTTACTCAATTCTTTTTTATTAGGAGATTCTTCAAATAAAGACTCAAGATCTATAACTTCTCTGAGAGTAATTTTTTCTTCAATAATATCATCTCTCCAATCAAGTATTGCTTTTAATGTTAATGGACTTTCGCATAAGCCAGATATCATAGCTTCTTGTCCTGCTTCAATTCTTTTAGCAATGGCTATTTCCCCTTCACGTGAAAGAAGATCAACTGTTCCCATTTCTCTAAGATAAAGTTTTACTGGGTCGTCTGTTTTTTCAGTTCCTGTTTTAGTTCCAGCAGCATCTTCATCTTTATCATCATCATTATCAGAATCATCTGAGTCAATAATATCAAATCCTACTTGTGACAACTTAGTTGTATACTGCTCAATTTGTTCGGATGTAAATTTATCTTCTGGAAATGATTTTTTTATCAATTCATTTGTTAAGTACCCGTCTTTTTTGCCTTGCTTGATTAACTTCTTAATAATAGACTTTTCTAAATCTAATACAGGTCCATCCTGATCGATTGATTGAGATATATTAATATCTGGCGTTTGCTTTACTTGCTTTTTTTTTCTACCACGTTTTTTCATATCAATTTTTTGCTAAAATCTCTTTTTTAATTTTTAAAAAATTTTCATAACTTTCTTGATCCATATTCTGCTCTAAATCTTTGAAAGCTTGCGATAGATCTTTTTTTTCAAGGAGCTGCTTGTGCAAATCTAAAAGTCCTAAAAAGCTATTTTCAACTGTTTCAAAATCACTTTTTATTACTGAACTGTAAGTTTTAAGCAAATTGGATTTGTATATACTTTTAACTTCTTCAGTTAGCCCCCGCTGTAGTAAATATGACTTTAAATCAAAATTTTCAAGATCTTTATCTGGATTTATTGAACCAAACTCAATAATTAGTGACACTAATTTTGCTAATTTTAGCTCATTAAAGCTAATTCTTCCCAATTCTTCAATATACTTAGATAATAGAAGTGGGTTTTCTATAATGTGCATTAAGATAATTTTTTCTCTGATAACTGAATCGTGACTAGATTGATTAAGCCTTTCACTATTATAAATCTCTTTTGACACTCTATTATCACTATAGCGGGAGTATGAAGAATACTTTTGAAACTGAGATCTTTTAAGAAAATTAATTTTATCATTAAATTCTTTAATATAATAGTCTCTTACAGTTTGGTTCTCAATTCTACTCGTGACTGCTTTAATTCTTTTTTCAAACCCAGCTTTTTTTTCTGGGATTGAAATATCTTCTTTTTCTATTTCAACCTTCCAAATAAATTCTGATAGAGAATATGAGTTATTCAAAATCTTTTTAAATGCTTCTGGACTATTTTTTAATAAAAAATCATCTGGGTCGTAATCACTTGGCAATACACAAAACCTTGCCGATAAATCTGGTAATATATTGCTTAAAGCTAAAACAGCTGCACGCTCTGCTGCTTTTTGACCAGCTTCGTCGCCATCAAAAATAATAATTGGACTATTACATACTTTCCATGCTCTTTGTAGTTGATAGCTGGTGAGCGCAGTACCTAAAGGAGCAACAGCGGTCTTAAAGTTATTCTGAAATAAGGATATTACATCCATATAACCTTCAACTATAATTAAATTTTTAACTTTTCTATTTTCTTCAATTGCCAAATTAAGATTAAATAAGTTAAAACTTTTTTTAAAAATTGGACTATCGGAAGAATTTATATATTTAATATTTGAATTATCTATAGCTCTTCCTCCAAATGCTATTAAGTTTGATTTATAATCTTTAATTGGAAACATGAGCCTGTTTCTAAAAAAATCATAATATTCATTATCTTTATGTTTAGATTTTTTTATAAGTCCTAATGACAAAGCATCTTCGATATTTGCTCCAATCTTTTTTAAATGAAGATAGAGTTGATTGCTTTGTGATCCTGCAAACCCTAATTCGAATTTATTCCACATATCACGATTAACTTGTCTTTTATCCAAATATTTCTTAATCCCCTCACTCTGATTCAGCATTGACGTATAAAATTTATTTGCCTCAATCATAATACTTCTTAGACTTGTATAATTATTTTCAATGTAATTGGCGTCCTTTATAATTCCAGACTCAGGATTTAAACCTGCCTGCTTTGCAAGATATTCAATTGCATCGGGATAAGACATATTTTTGTGCTTCATAAGAAATGAAAATATATCTCCATGTTCTGCACTACTAAAACAATGAAAAAACTCTTTATCATCATTTACTGTGAATGATGGCGTTTTCTCGTTTTTAAATGGGCTTAAGCCTACATATTCATTACCACGTTGTGTTAACTTTACAAATTTAGAAACTACCTCTGAAACTCTGAGTCTTGACTTGATTTCAGTAATAAATTCTTTTGAGTATCTGGGCATCAATAAAGTATAGTACCTAATTACAGGAAAAAATAGTTAGCAAATTACAACTAATTTTGCAGCTTTTCCTTTATTAATTTACTTGCAAGCGACATGTCTAATGAAGAAGAGCTGTTATCTCTGAGATATTTAATTACTTTACCGATTTCTTTAAGGTTTGAAGCTTCTGTTGCACTGATTGCTTTATCACACATTTTAGATGTTTCTTCTTCACTTAGCTGTTTTGGCAAAAATTCATTGATAATTGCGATTTCTAATTTCTCTTTTTCTGCTAGTTCAGTGCGACCTGCATTTTCAAACATATCGATCGAATCGTTTCTTTGCTTAACCATTTTTTTTAAAAGTTGTATGATTGTTTCTTCAAGTATCTCTGAGTCCTCACCAGAAGAGCGGCTGGCAATCTCTTTATCTTTTATTGCGGCTATTATTAACCTTAGTGTATGTATTCTCTCTTTATCACCATTTTTCAGGGCCTTTGACAATTCATTTGTGATTTTATCTTTCATACGAAACGAATAAGAAAACTACATCAACTAAACCTAAGTATCAATAAAAGTTAAAATAATATTTTATTATCTTACTATTGCATCAAGCATTCATTTGCCTTAAATTCCTATAAATCTAGAATCATTTTCTTATGTCAAAGACGAATAGGTTGAAAAAAGATCGTATGACCGCTCGATCTAAACCTATTTTAGGACAGCTTATTTTAGAGGATGGCACTTCCTTCGAGGGTGTAAAAATCGGATCAAATATCAATTCTATTGGCGAGGTTTGTTTCAATACTTCAATGACCGGTTATCAAGAAATTATTACTGATCCATCATACGCCGGTCAAATAATTAATTTTACATTTCCTCATATTGGAAATGTTGGAACAAATTTTCAAGATAATGAGTCATCAATTTCTTATGCAAAAGGAGTAATAATTAATTGTGATATTTCCGATCCATCTAACTTTAGATCTATACAACATTTAGATGCATGGCTTAAAACAAAAGGCATTCCAGGACTATGCAATATAGATACAAGATCAATTACCAATAGAATAAGGTCTAAAGGGGCTCCAAAAGGAGGAATAGCTATGAAATATATAAATAAAGATCATGAGAAAAGATTTCTTTCAAAGGTAAAACAATGGCAGGGACTTAATAATCTTGATCTTGCAATTGAGGTAACACGAAAAAAAATTCAGCAATTTAAAAGTAAATCAAAGTCAAAATTAAACATAGTAGCAATCGATTATGGCATGAAACAAAATATCTTAAATTGCTTACTAGAATTAAATATAAATGTAATTGTTGTTCCTGCAAATACTACATCAGTTGAAATATTAAAATATAACCCTAATGGGATTTTTTTATCAAATGGTCCTGGTGATCCAAAAGCTACCGGTAAATATGCTATACCAACCATAAAAAATTTAATTCATCAAAAGATTCCCATCTTTGGGATCTGTTTAGGGCATCAATTAATATCACTTGCACTTGGTGCTAAGACAAAAAAAATGTTTCAAGGCCATCGAGGGGCTAACCATCCTGTGCAAAATTTAGAAAATAATAAAGTAGAGATAACATCTCAAAACCATGGTTTTGTGGTTACTGAAAAGTCTATCCCCAAAAATATAAAGATTACTCATAAATCTTTGTTTGATGGTAGTGTTGAAGGCATAGAACATAAATATAAAAAAATTTTTGCAGTTCAATACCATCCAGAAGCAAGCCCTGGACCTCATGACAGCCAGTATCTTTTTCAAAAGTTTAAAAGGATGATCAATAGTAGTGCCTAAAAGAAATGACATTAAATCAATACTAGTGGTAGGCGCTGGACCAATCATTATAGGCCAAGCATGTGAATTTGATTATTCAGGTACCCAAGCATGTAAAGCATTAAGAGAAGAAGGGTATAAAGTAATTTTAATAAATTCTAACCCTGCCACTATTATGACTGACCCTGATACAGCTGACGCAGTTTATATTGAGCCAATTACTCCTGAAATTGTAACTAAGATAATAGCCAAAGAAAAACCTGATGTAATGTTGCCCACTATGGGAGGACAAACAGCATTAAATATTGCTATAGCTCTTTCTAACAATGGCACCCTTAAAAAATATAATGTTGAACTCATTGGAGCAAATCTTAAAGCAATAAAAAAAGCTGAAGAAAGAGAAAGATTCTATAAGGCAATGATAAAAATTGGTCTTGAATGTCCTCGAGCAGAAATTGCCCGAAATTTTAAAGATGCGAGAAAAGCCTTAAAAAAAATTGGACTCCCAGTGATTATTAGACCCTCTTTTACTTTGGGAGGCACTGGAGGAGGAATTGCAACAACTGAAAAGCAATTTGACGAAATAGCCAATTCAGGCCTTTACAGCTCTCCTATTAGTGAAATTTTAATTGAAGAGTCTGTAGCCGGTTGGAAAGAGTATGAAATGGAAGTTGTCAGAGATCGAAATGATAATTGTATTATTGTATGTTCTATTGAAAATATAGACCCTATGGGTATTCATACGGGGGACTCTATTACTATTGCGCCAGCACTAACATTAACAGATAAAGAATTTCAAATAATGCGAAACGCCTCAATAGCTTGTTTGAGAGAAATTGGAGTTGAAACTGGTGGTTCAAATGTTCAATTTGCTGTAAATCCAAAAAACGGTCGTCTAGTTATTATTGAAATGAACCCTAGAGTATCAAGATCATCAGCATTAGCCTCTAAAGCAACAGGATTTCCAATTGCAAAAATTGCTGCAAAGCTTGCGGTAGGATATACTTTAGATGAGTTGAAAAATGAAATTACAAAAGTAACTCCTGCTTCCTTTGAGCCAACAATTGACTATGTAGTAACAAAGATTCCGAGATTTACCTTTGAAAAATTCCAACTTACACAACCACTTCTCTCTAGTTCCATGAAATCCGTTGGTGAGGTCATGGCTATAGGCAGATCATTTCCTGAGTCACTTCAAAAAGCTATGAGATCTCTTGAAGTTGGATTAGATGGGCTTGATGAAGTAAAAACAAATATAAATAATAAAAAACTAAATAAAAAAAATGTAATCAGTGAACTAAAGAAACCTTTAGCGGACCGTCTCTTACTAATTGCGCAAGCTTTGCGTTTCGGAAATGCAGTCAAAGATATTCATAATGCTTCAAAAGTTGATAAATGGTTCATTGAGCAAATTAAGAGAATTGTAGATAAAGAGATTGAACTTAAATCAAAAGGGTTTCCAAATAAACCTGAGGAGATATTAAAAATTAAAGCATTAGGGTTTTCAGATAAAAAAATATCTCAACTTTGTGGATTGAACGAGGAAAGAATATTTAACTTAAGGAAAAAAAATAAAATATTCCCAGATTTTAAGAGAATTGATACTTGTGCAGCTGAATTTAAATCAATGACTCCTTACATGTATTCAACATATTCAAAAAATTATTCAAATGTAGATACCTGTGAGTCAAATCCATCAGGTAAGAAGAAAGTAATAATATTAGGAAGTGGTCCAAACAGAATTGGTCAAGGAGTTGAGTTTGACTATTGTTGTTGTCATGCATCATTTGCACTTAAAGAACTTAAATATGAAACAATAATGATAAATTGTAATCCTGAAACTGTATCAACAGACCCTGATACAAGTGATAGACTTTATTTTGAGCCGCTAGCTGAAGAGAATGTTTATGACATTATATTAAAAGAAAAAACTAATGGTAAATTGATTGGTGTAATCGTACAGTTTGGAGGTCAAACCCCTCTTAAACTTGCATCATTTTTAAAAAAAATGAGAATTCCAATTCTTGGAACATCAAAGGAATCTATTGACGCTGCTGAAGATAGAGAGAAATTTAAAAAGATATCAGAAGACTTAAATCTCTTACAACCGGCAAATGGTATAGCTTTTTCAGAAAAGCAAGCTTTCGATGTGATTAATAAAATTGGATTCCCTGCTGTTATTCGGCCATCATATGTTTTAGGTGGAAGAGCAATGGAAATTGTTCATAATAAAGATGAGCTCAAGAAATATTTTAAGGAAGCGGTGATTGTATCTGGCGATAGTCCAGTATTGATAGATCATTACTTGAAAGACTCAATTGAGGTTGATGTTGACGCCGTATCTGATGGAAAAAAAGTAATTATTGCAGGAATTATGGAACACATCGAAGAGGCAGGAATACATTCAGGCGACTCAACCTGCACACTACCTCCATACTCATTATCAGAAAAAATTATAAAAGATATTGAGAAGCAAACAAAAAAACTTGCAATGGCTCTTAACGTAAAAGGACTCTTAAATATTCAATTTGCAATACAAAATAATAATATATTCCTTTTAGAAGTTAACCCTAGAAGTAGTAGAACTGTTCCTTTTGTTGCAAAGGCAACAGGAAATCCTGTTGTCAAAATTGCTCTAAATGTTGCAATGGGTAAGAAATTAAATAAAAAAGATTTCAAAGAAAGTAAGAAAGAATGTATTTCGATTAAGGAACCGGTCTTTCCTTTCAAAAGATTTCCAAATGTAGATACAATATTAGGCCCTGAGATGAAGTCGACAGGAGAAGTCATGGCAATTGATAAGTCATTTGAGACAGCATTTATTAAATGCCAATTAGCTTCATCAAATCCTCTTCCAAAAAAAGGTAATTTATTCGTATCTGTTAAGAATTCTGATAAGTCAAAAATAGTACCTATTGTAAGGTCATTTCAAAAACTTGGATTCAAAATCAAGGCAACGCATGGCACAGCTTCATATTTGATAGATCAAGGTATTAAAGTGAGTAAGATTAATAAAGTATCTCAAGGTTCACCTCACATTGTAGAAGATTTATTAAATGAGAAAATAGATATATTGATCAACACAACAGAAGGCAGAAAATCCATAAATGACTCTTTTAGCGTAAGAAGAACAGCATTAATGAAAAGTCTACCCTACTTTCTTACTATATCAGGTGCAAGAGCAGCAATAAATTCAATCAAGGAGTTACGTAACAAAGATCTTGAAGTTAATCAAATTACAAGCTTTCACTAGTCTAATGGAACGTTGCCAAGTTTTTTTGTATTCTTAATTACAAATGCTGTTTTAACACTTGAAATATTTTCATTGGGCGTGATGTTTTGTGTCAAAAAATCATTGAATTCATTCATATTTTTAACAACACATTTCAAAATAAAGTCTATTTCGCCATTAAGCATAAAACACTCTCTTATAGCTTCCCATCCCCATATCTGCTTTTCAAAAGCACTCAAGCTCTCTTCATTCTGGTTCTTTAGACTAATAAAAATCCATGCTGTTAAGTCATATCCTAATTTTGTTGGATCAAGGTTAGCTCTAAATCCATCAATATAGCCATTGTCTTCTAAGTCACGCACTCTTCTAAGGGTCGGAGGCGGTGACATACTTATTTTTTTTGACAGATCTAGATTGGATATTCTTCCCTCATCTTGAAGTATCCTTAGTATTTTTAAATCTACACCATCAAGAGTTTTTTTTACCATCAATATACGGGCCACTCTGTTTCAAACGTTACATAATTTAATTGCAAGCATCGTCTTTCATTTTTGATATGTTTTTTTTCTAATCCATGCCATGAGTCTTTTTCTGAAGTAAAAATATACCCAAAATTATTTCTATAAGGTAAGGTCTTGGCAACTTTAAGATCAGGAGTATAAAAATCAGTTCCAAGATTTTCATTTTCTCCATACCTATTAACAAATAAAATTGATGACATTAATTTTTCTTTTATGTCGCAGTGAGGTTCAAGCCAAAAACCATTTTTATCAGCAATTACTTCAACTCTTACAAAGGAATTTGCTAGATTTCTATTAATCATTTTTGATATTAAATCAGTACACTCCTTTGATTGCATTTCTTTTACAAGCTCATATAATTCAGGATAATCAGAGGAATTTTCTTTTGTAATAAAAACCCTTAATTTACTTAATAGGTTTTTTCCAGTTTTGTCGCCCGCTCTAGTACCGTCATATATCACATCACCTTCTGGGAATTCTATGCTATAGACCTCATCTATGGAAGTTTCTGACAAAGGATTTTCCAATGTCCAGTGACTAAACGGTTCATTGAAATGATTTAAATTATTTCTTAGTGCATTAACTAATGACATAATTATTTATTATAGCTCTCATTAATTGTTCTGGCTACTTCCATAGTTTCGTTTGTGTAAGAATTTGAATAATCCTCTAATTTATCGGTTAATATTTTTACATATTTTTTTTTGACTAAAGTTGATAAGAATCTTTCAATTCGATTATATCGTTTCGAGCTTGGTAACTTGTATATAAAAACTGGTTTTTTTGCGGATACAGACTCAGATATGATTGAAACTGAGTCTGAAGTACAGATTAGGTATTTTGAGTAATGCAAAAGAGCTAAATAAGGATTCTCTTTTCCTTCCCAAACAATATTTTGTTTTGAGTATTTCTTTTTTAAATAATTTTTTATAAATTCGTCTGTTCTTCTTGAAAAAACAATAAACATTTGGACATCATTATTATTCATCACTTTGTCTAGAGACTTTGCTAATTCGATAACATTTGATTGATCAAATTTGTAATTTCTACTTTTACCTCCAATAAAAACTGTACAAATTGGTTTTTGAATTGATCCAAAACTATCCTTCATTTTTTCTGCGTGCTTATTAAGTAGTTTTGGTGTTATGTGATTAATAGCAAGATCAGTGGTGATAACATTGTGTCCAACCACATTGTCGTGAGATGGGGCAACAACAATGTCAAAATTTTTTGCGTTTACTCTTGGATTTTGAATATGGACAGAGAATACACCTTTAATAGATTTTTTTTTAATGAATAGTGAAGCATAGATGCTTCTTTTGCCACACGAAATCAATATATCTGGAACTTTTGAATCTAGATTGAAGTCACTTAAATTCTTAAACATCATATTTGACAATGGTAAAAAATTAACTGGCAGCTTATTCCATGGAAAATTAAGTTTTACCACTTTAAGTTCATAGTTTACATTAAGTGCTTCGGCAAGACCTCTGACTTGACTAATCATGCCGGCTGAGCCATCGGTTAAACACCATGCTAACTTATCAGTCTTGAAATTATTCATTTAGATATTACTTAGAATCTGAATATAAATATTCTTTTAATTAATTTGATAATATATAGATTATACTAAAAGCCAAATGCATTCAAAAGTTCTCATTATTGGTTCAGGACCTGCAGGATATACAGCCGCTATATATGCTGCGCGTGCTATGCTTGAACCTACTCTTGTGCAGGGAATTCAACCAGGAGGTCAATTAACAATAACAACTGATGTAGAAAATTATCCTGGTTACGGAGATGTAATTCAAGGTCCTTGGCTTATGGAGCAAATGGAAGCCCAAGCAAAGAATGTTGGGACAAAAATTATTAGTGACATTATTGAAAGTGTAGATTTTAAATCAACGCCATTTAAAGCCATAAGTGAGTCTGGTAAAACTTATACTGCCGACTCAGTAATCATTTCGACAGGTGCTCAAGCAAGGTGGTTAGGTCTAGAGTCTGAAAAAAAATTTCAAGGATATGGAGTTTCTGCTTGCGCTACATGTGATGGCTTTTTCTTTAAGGAAAAAAAAGTTGCTGTTATTGGCGGCGGGAATTCAGCTGTAGAAGAAGCCTTGTATTTAACTAATTTTGCATCGACAGTTTATTTAATACACCGAAGAGATGAATTAAGAGCTGAAAAAATACTTCAAGACAGACTTTTTAATAATGAAAAAATTAAATGTATTTGGGACCATCAACTGCAAGATATCTTAGGTGATGAAGATCCTCTGAATGTAAAAGGTATAAAAGTCAAAAATGTAAAAACTAACGAGATACAAGATATTGAATTAGACGGGGTGTTTATAGCAATAGGACATGATCCTGCTACACAAATCTTCAGAAATCAAGTTGAGATGGATAATGAAGGCTACATTATTACAAAACCTGACTCAACTCTAACAAATGTTAACGGTGTTTACGCTGCTGGTGATGTAAAGGATAAAACTTACCGTCAAGCTGTAACTGCAGCTGGCATGGGATGCATGGCTGCGCTTGAGGCAGAAAAGTTTCTAGCAGAGAAATCTTAAATTATTTTAAATTTTCTAAGTAGGTCCGCATACGAGAGCATGCTTCTCCTAAATTTTCATCTGAAGTAGCATACGAAATTCTAAAATATCCCTCAAGTCCAAACGCTGATCCTTGAACCACCGCAACTCCAGCTTGCTCCAGTAAAGAGGTCACAAATTCTTGATCGTTGCTAATTATTTTGCCCGAATTGTCTATCTTGCCAATAACGTCCTTGCATGAAGGAAATACATAAAAAGCACCTTCAGGTTTTCTGCATGAAATACCATTCATACTATTCAATTCAGAAATCAGTTTATCTCTTCTTTTCTTAAAAACCTCAGATCTCTCAGCTATAAAAGAGTTATCACCATTTAAGGCCTCAACCGCAGCTGCCTGGCTTATAGATGTAGGATTGCTCGTTGATTGCGATTGCAATTTACCCATTGCTTTAATCAAATCTTTGTTTCCCCCAGCATACCCTATCCTCCACCCTGTCATAGCATAAGCCTTACTCACGCCATTTAGAGTTAGAGTACGATCTTTAAGAAAAGGAGCAACGCTTACAAGCGTATGAAACTGAACGTCATCATAAATAAGATGTTCGTATAAATCATCAGTCATTATATTAACGTGAGGATGATTTTCTAGAACCTTAGATAAGGCAATAAGCTCATCTTCCGTATAACAGGAGCCGGTAGGATTAGAAGGTGAATTTAAAATAAACCACTTCGTTGATTTATTAATTGCTTTTTCAAGTTGATCAGGTGTAATTTTAAAACCTGCTTCTTCGCCACAAGTAATGATGATTGGCTTTGCGTCAAAATAATTTACTACAT
>CACHYW010000020.1 GCA_902584215.1 uncultured Pelagibacteraceae bacterium | reverse complement strand
ATGAGTATTTAGATTTAGACCAAATACATTATGGAGCATCGCCAATAGCTCCTGAAACTTTAAAAAAAGCAATGGATATTTTTAAGTGTAAATTTGGACAAGGTTTTGGGATGACAGAGACAGTAGCTGTAATCTGCCTAATGACACCTGAAGAACACATCCGTGCTATTGAGGAAAAACCAGATCTTTTAAAATCTTGTGGAAGACCAGCTATAGATACTCAAGTTGAAATTAGAGATGAAAATGATGATCCACTTCCTGTTGGAGAGATAGGTCAGATTTGTGCAAAAGGTCCTCAGATTATGAAAGGGTATTGGAATAAAAAAGAAGAAACCGAAAAGGCATTAATGGGAGGATGGATGCACACAGGTGATGCTGGACGAATGGATGACGAGGGATTTGTTTACATCCAAGATAGAATAAAAGATATGATAGTGTCGGGAGGTGAGAACATTTATTCAACTGAAGTAGAAGCAGCCTTGTTTGCTCATCCAGACATTATTGATGCTGCCGTAATTGGTGTGCCTAATGAAAAATATGGTGAAGTGGTTAAAGCGTGTATTGTAAAAAAAGAAGGCTCTGATTTAACCGAGGAAGATGTAATCAATTTTTGTAAAGACAGAATTGCAAGCTATAAAAAACCCCAGTCAATTGATTTTATCGATGAAGTTCCTAGAAATGCAAGTGGCAAAGTTCTTAAAAAAGTATTACGTGAACCGTATTGGAAAGATCAGGATCGACAAGTAAGTTAAGCAGTAGCAGTACCACCGACAGTTAAGTTTTCAATTAACATAGTTGGCTGGCCTACTCCGACAGGAACACTTTGGCCATCTTTACCGCAAGTTCCTATACCACTATCCATTCTTGAGTCGTTGCCGACCATCTTTACTCTCTTAAGCACATCAGGTCCATTACCTATTAACGTGGCTCCCTTGACAGGATTTGTAACAACCCCATTTTCTATTTTATAAGCTTCTGTGCAAGTGAATACAAACTTTCCACTGGTAATATCTACTTGTCCGCCTCCAAAATCTACTGCATACAATCCATTTTTTACTGACTTTAGAATTTCATTTGGGTCTCTGTTTCCAGACAACATGTGAGTATTGGTCATTCTAGGCATCGGTAAATGTGCGTAACTTTCTCTTCGTCCATTTCCTGTTGGGCTAACACCCATTAATCTTGAATTAAGTCGGTCTTGCATATACCCTGTCAAAATTCCATTTTCAATTAAAGTTGTACAATTAGTGGGTGTTCCCTCATCGTCCACACTTAGAGATCCTCTTCTTGAGTCAATAGTGCCATCATCAACTACTGTTACTGCTTCATCTGCAATTTTCTCTCCAAGTAAATTAGAAAATGCAGATGTTTTTTTTCTATTAAAATCTCCCTCAAGTCCATGTCCAATCGCTTCATGGAGAAGAACTCCTGGATATCCAGGACCAAGTACCACATCCATTTCACCTGCAGGTGTATCCACAGAAGTTAAATTTATCTCTGCTTGATTGATGGCCTCGTCTACTTGTTGCTTCCAATGACTTGGATCTAGAAAAGATGAATAATCGACTCTGCCACCTGAACCCCTGCTTCCATTTTCTTGTCTACCATCTTTTTCTAATACAATTGAAATATACAATCTGACTAATGGCCTGAGATCTTCTATAACAATTCCTCCTGGTCTGTAGATGCGAACTGCTTGCCACTCACCATTTAAAGATGCAGAAACTTGCTTAACCTGGGTATTTTTTGAACGCGCATATTCATCGATATCTTTTAATACATTAACTTTTTCAGAAAATTCTGTTTCATTAATAGGGTTAGCTTCTTTGTATAGTTTTCTATTAGTCTGGGAAAATGCAGCATTAAAATTTGCGTTGTTGTATTTTGTTACAAAATTTACAGTATCAGATGCTTTTTTAAGAGACTTTTCATCTATGTCAGATGAATGAGCATAGCCAGAACTTTCACCTGCAACAGCTCTTAAACCAAAACCCTTCGATTTATCAAAAGAGGCACTTTTTAATCTTTGATCATCGTAGACAAAGCTTTCACTCTCACAAAATTCCATAAATAGTTCACCATCATCAGCCTTGTGAAGGGCATTTGAAACTATTTTATCAACACTGCTATTGTCCAGATTGCTTCTAGAGAAGAATAGGCTATCAGTTGATTGATTCTTTATGTTTTTGCTCATACTTAAATGCTCAATGAAATTATTCTAGTTCTTCAAAATTTATACTAAAAAAACCCTAAAAACTAATAAAAATTGCGTCAAACTGTCGCAAAATTACTCATAGTTTCTAAGAATTTAAACAGTATATATTAGTAGATAATGTTAACACCCATATTTTCAATAATTAGACAAACAATGAGCATATTCTTAAAAGTTTCTATATTAGTTTTTTTGCCTTATGCAGCATTTGCTAATGAGGGTAAATCAGAAAACTGGCAACTTAGCTTTCAGGAGCCAGCAACTGATTTGATGTCAGATATTATTTCTTTCCATAGTTACATCCTTATGCCAATTATAACTGGTATTTCTTTGCTTGTCTTAGGCTTGCTTCTTTACATAATGTTTAGGTTTAACAGTAAGAGAAATGTAGTTGCATCTACGACAACTCATAATACGACCATTGAAATATTATGGACTGTAATCCCAGTAATACTTTTAATAATAATAGCCATTCCATCTTTTAGATTGCTGTATGTTTCAGAAACAATCCCAAAGGCTGACTTGACCATTAAGGCAATAGGTAATCAATGGTATTGGACTTACGAATATCCTGATTACGAAGACATCGCGTTCGACGCAAATATGCTTTTAGAAAACGAGTTATCAGACCCTAAGTTGAGACTCTTAGAGACAGATACCCAGATTGTTGTACCTGTAAATAAGGTAGTCAAACTTCAAATCACATCTGCAGATGTACTTCATGCATGGACCATTCCTGCATTTGGAGTAAAAATGGATGCGGTACCTGGTAGACTTAATGAAACATGGTTTAAGGCTAATAAAGAAGGTATTTATTACGGTCAATGTTCAGAGTTGTGTGGAGCTAAGCACGCATTCATGCCTATAAATGTTAAGGTTGTATCAGAAAGTGAATTTGACGACTGGCTAGTCTTCGCAAAAGAAGAATATGCATCGTCTGGAATAGATTATTCAAGTGAAACGTTTGAAATTGCAAAGAACTAGGTAATTTTTTTATTAAAAGGAGTAAATAAAAATGGCGGACATAACAGCAGATCAAGTAGGGAGTCATGACCATCATCCAACGGGATGGCGAAGGTATCTATATTCTACAAACCATAAAGATATAGGAACCTTATACCTAATTTTTGCAATTATTGCGGGCCTTGTTGGAACTGGTATGTCAGTTTTAATGCGAATGGAGCTAATGTATCCTGGTGATGGAATATTAGGAGGTGATCACAATCTTTATAACGTTCTGGTTACCAGTCATGGTTTGTTAATGATATTTTTTATGGTAATGCCAGCTATGATTGGAGGATTTGGCAACTGGATAGTTCCACTAATGATCGGTGCCCCAGATATGGCTTTTCCTAGAATGAATAATATTTCATTTTGGTTATTGCCAGCATCTCTAATTCTATTAATCGCTTCACTTTTTGTTGATGGCACATCTGGTGGCCCAGGTGTTGGAGGTGGTTGGACAATTTACCCACCGCTTTCGGCAAATTTAGGCTCACCAGGTCCTGCTGTTGACTTAGCAATTTTTTCTCTTCACTTAGCTGGGGCTTCCTCAATACTTGGTGCGATAAATTTTATTACGACAATCTTTAATATGAGAGCGCCAGGCATGACTTTACACAAGATGCCCCTCTTTGTTTGGTCCATTCTTGTTACAGCTGTTTTATTACTATTATCTCTTCCTGTATTGGCTGGAGCTATAACAATGCTCCTTACTGATAGGAATTTCGGTACGGCATTTTTCAGTGCTGCCGAGGGTGGAGATCCTGTTTTATTCCAGCACTTATTCTGGTTTTTTGGACATCCTGAAGTCTACATTCTTATTTTACCTGGTTTTGGGATCGTGAGTCATGTTGTAGCAACATTTTCTAAGAAACCTGTGTTTGGTTATCTTGGTATGGCTTATGCGATGGTTTCAATTGGCTTCCTAGGTTTTATTGTTTGGGCTCACCATATGTATACTGTTGGCATGGATGCGGATGTTAAGGCTTACTATATTTTTGCAACTATGGTGATTGCAGTACCTACCGGCATCAAAGTATTTTCATGGATTGCGACAATGTGGGGTGGTTCAGTAGAGCTTAAGACTCCTATGTTGTGGGCAATAGGATTTATTTTCCTATTTACTGTGGGTGGAGTTACCGGAGTTGTTCTGGCTAATGCAGGCATAGATCACTCTTTACATGACACGTATTATGTTGTAGCTCACTTCCATTACGTACTATCAATGGGTGCAGTTTTTGCAATCTTTAGTGGTTTTTATTACTGGTTTGGTAAAATGTTTGGAAGTGATTATTCTGAACTATTGGGTAAATTACACTTTTGGTTAACATTTGTAGGGGTTAATTTAATCTTCTTCCCTCAGCATTTCTTGGGTCTTGCAGGCATGCCTAGGAGGTATGTAGATTATCCTGATGCTTACGCTGGTTGGAACTATATATCTTCAATCGGCTCATTTGTTACTTTGATTGGATTAGCTGTATTCTTCATAATGCTTGTTCATGCTTTTGTGAGACAGAAACAAACAGCTGACAATCCTTGGGGTGAGGGAGCAACTACTTTAGAATGGACGTTATCATCTCCACCACCTTTCCATCAATTTGAGGAGCTACCAGAAGTAAAGTAGTTAGGTCGCATGGTAAATATATCTTCAGTTTCTGATAAACAAGAAATTGGGATCAATACATTTTTTTCAAAGGTTGGTTTCTATATCTCTTTATTAAAACCAAGAGTTATGTCACTCTCTATCTTTACTAGCCTTGTAGGCATGATTATTGCTCCAGGATTTATAACAATCTATGAAGGAGCTTTAATAATTCTAGCTATCTCGATTGGATCAGGTGCATCTGGTGCATTAAACATGTGGTATGAAAGAAAGACGGACCTCTTAATGGAGAGAACTAAGAATAGAGTGTTACCTATGGGGCTTATCAGTGCGAATGGAGCTCTTATTTATGGAATTACTTTGTCAGTATTTTCAATTTATCTTTTATACTATGTTGCAAACTTACTGTCTGCTTCAATTCTTCTTCTAACAATACTTTATTACATTTTTGTCTATACAATATGGCTAAAGAAAAGAACTCCACAAAATATTGTTATCGGCGGAGCAGCTGGAGCGTTCCCCCCAATTATTGGATGGACAGCTGTTACTGGTAGTATATCTCCTGAAATTAGCCTGCTTTTTATTTTAATTTTTTTATGGACCCCGCCACATTTTTGGGCACTCGCACTCTATAAATCTGATGACTACAAAAGGGCAGGTATTCCAATGATGCCACTTGTTGTCGGAAATAAGAAAACAGTTAGTTTAATTATTGCTTATTCATTAACACTCTTACCTGTAACACTTCTAATGAGTTACTACTATTCATTGTTCTTTGGAACTTTGTCATCTATTATGGGTATCTGCTTTATATATTTAGCATTAGATCTTAGAAAATATCTGGATCACAGCAAGTTATTAGAAAAAAAAGCACAAACTTTGTTCTTCTTTTCCATTATTTATCTCTTTAATATTTTTGCAATCCTCCTTATTGATAACTTGTTATGGAATATATTATGATTAATAAAAAAATAAAAAGAAGGAACATAATTACAGCATTAATACTTGTTTTTTTTGTCGCCTCATTCTTCACATATACAATTTACAGGTTAAGTCTCGTATAAATGAATTTTTTTAATTTAAAATATAGTTCGAATACTTCTTTAGCAGTTGGCCTGCTTGGCATTGTTATTTCCATGGTAATATTAGCCTATGCATCTGTGCCACTATATAATTACTTTTGTAAGGTTACAGGTTTTGGAGGGACCCCAAAAATTTATTCTCAAGAAAGTGTTTATATAACTGACTCTCTCATAGATGTAAGACTTGACTCAAACGTTGGATCAACTCTGAACTGGGATTTTTTTCCTGAGCAAAGAACACATCAAATTCAAATTGGTGAAAATAAATTAATCAACTACGTTATAATCAATAATACAGATCAAGCATTGAATGGAACTGCGGTATATAATGTTTCCCCAGCTGAGGCAGCAAAATACTTCAACAAAATAGAATGTTTTTGTTTTCAAAATACTGAATTAAAAGCTAATGAGAAAAAGATTATGCCAGTTTCTTTTTATATCGACCCTGAAATTAAAAATGATCAATACGTAGCAGATCTATCCGAAGTTACTTTGTCCTATACCTTTTACGAAAACAGTGATACATAATTCCTATGAGTTCACGTAATCCAAATTCTCATGAGTATCATTTAGTAGATCCAAGTCCTTGGCCACTTTTAGCCTCAATTGGTGCTCTGATCTTGTGTATTGGGGCTGTAATTTATTTTAGAACTGATGACTTATGGTTAATGCTTATTGGATTAGCTATTGTAATTTATGTTACATACATGTGGTTTAGAGACATTATTATTGAAGGAGAACACCAGGGTCATCATACTCCTGTAGTTCAGATTGGTTTGAGGTACGGCATGACCTTGTTTATCGCTTCAGAAGTTATGTTCTTTGTTGCCTGGTTTTGGGCTTATTTCAATGCAAGTTTATTCCCTACTGAACAAATAGGATCTGTTTGGCCTCCGGCAGAAATACATTTAATGGATCCTTGGCATATACCATTGATAAATACACTTATACTTTTGCTATCAGGTACAACAGTTACGTGGGCGCACCACGCTCTAACAGAGGGAAATAGAAAAGAGTTAATCCAAGGTCTCTGGTGCACAGTAGGACTTGGCATTATTTTTACGGGCTTCCAGGTTTATGAGTATATGCATGCGGACTTCGCTTTCTCGGGGCATATTTATGGAGCAACTTTCTACATGGCAACCGGTTTCCATGGTTTTCATGTATTAATGGGAACAGTTATGCTCATTGTTTGCTTAGGAAGATCAATTGCAGGACACTTTAAGGCTGATCATCACTTTGGTTTTGAAGCATCTGCATGGTACTGGCACTTTGTAGATGTTGTGTGGCTATTTTTATTCGCTGCAATTTATGTCTGGGGATATTATTAAACTTAATCTATCTATTGATTAAAAATTTCTCTTTCCATTTTATTTTTCTATTAACAATTTGCTTTCTTTTATTGCTTGGCTATTGGCAAACCCAAAGATTAGAATGGAAGATGAATATAATTAATTCAGTTGAAAGAAATTATATGCTCAAACTGGAAAAATTTCCTTTTGAAGGTGGTATAGATAAAGAATTTGAATTTATGCAAGTAGAGTTAAAAGGTTTTTTTATTAAAGAAAAACTTATGTATTTTTTTAAATCAAATTTAAGTGGTATGTCTGGCTTTGAAATTGTATTGCCTTTAAAAACCGAAGATACAAAATATGTTTATGTGATCTTGGGATGGATACCTTATGATTTTAAGGAAAGTTTTAATCTCGATTTTATAGACTCAAACAAGGAGTTCATTGTCAATGGAGCTCTCATATATTCTAAAGAGAGAAAACCTTTAATACCTGAGAATGAATATTCGGCTAGTATATGGTACCTCCTAAATACTGATGAGATGGATAATTTTCATAAAATTGAATCAAGTCCATATATTCTTAAAATTATTGATCAAAATAAATTTGAGAATCTTTTAATTGAATTTGAGCCTTCAAACATAACAAATAATCACTTGCAATATGCAGTTACATGGTTCCTGCTATCAATTGTTATATTGATCATGTATATCTATTATATAAGGAAAGAAATTACCAAAAATGAAGTATAGAAGTACAAGAGGAACTAACGAGGAGACTTTCAAGAAAGTCCTTTTTGCCGGATTAGCTGAGGACGGGGGGCTTTATGTGCCAATGAATTGGCCTCAAATAGATGTCCATACGGTAGATAAGAATATTAGCTACAAAGATCTTACAAAATTAATTCTTTATCCATTTGTCAAAGATTTTATTTCTGTAATGGAACTGGAAAGCATTATTAATACTTCCTATTCAAAGCAATTCTCATCGGAAAATCTTGTATCATTTAAAGAATTAAGTGATAACGAGATTATAGTTGAATTATTTAATGGCCCTACACTTGCATTTAAAGATTTTGCAATGCAATTACTTATTCCCTTATTTGATCATTTTTTAGAAAAAGAAAATAAGAAAATAAATTTGATTGTTGCTACTTCTGGTGATACTGGATCTGCAGCAATTAATGCAGTAAAGAAAAGCAAGAACATAAGTATATTTTGTTTATTTCCTAGTAAGAGAATTTCAGATTTTCAAAGACGTCAAATGTCAACTGTTGAAGAAAGCAATGTCTTTTTGTGCGAAATTGATGGAACATTTGATGACTGTCAAAAAATTGTAAAAGATACTCTCAAGGATACTGAGTACAGTTCTCAAAATAATATATCTGCAGTTAATTCCATTAATTGGGCGCGAATATTAATTCAATGCGTATACTATTATTATACATATATAAATTATTTTGATGCATCCAGACCGACAGTTAATTTCTCTGTTCCCACAGGTAATTTTGGTGATATTTATGCAGGATATGTATCCTATAAGATGGGCCTACCAATAAATAAGTTAATCATTGCAACAAATGAAAATGATATCTTACACAGATTTATAAATACAGGAGTCTACGAGACAGAAGATGTAAAAAAAACAACAAGCCCGAGTATGGATATACAAATAGCAAGTAACTTTGAAAGGCTTTTATTTGATATTATGAGTCAGTCAAATGAAAAAACAGCATTAGCAATGAATTTATTTGAAGAAAAGGGAAAATTAACAGTAGAGCAACAGGATTTAAATATGATTTCAAATATATTTACATCTGTAAGTACATATCAGGAGGATGTAGACAAAATAATATTAAATGTTCATGAAACTCACTCATACCTCATTGATCCTCATACAGCTACTGGCATAAATGCCTCAAGAAAGACAAATGATAGTGATCACATGAATTTCACATTATCAACTGCTCATCCTGTAAAGTTTTCAGAAACAGTTGAAATGGCTGTTGGAAAAAACCTTGATTTATTAAGTAATTACAAGGATTTATTTAGTAAAAAAGAAAAAATTCACGCCATCAAAAATAATACGGATGAAGTGAAAAAATTTATTTTAGAGAATAAAAATTAAATGTCCTTTTTAACTACATATTACCCAAAGAGAATTGAATTTGAGTTAAAAGGCAAAAACGTTTTTTTAAGACCTCCAGAATATAAGGATTGGAAAAATTGGTCATCATTGAAAGAAAGAAATAAATTTTATCTCAAACCCTGGGAACCTCTATGGTCACCATCTGAACTTGAAAGAAGTTCATTTGTAAAAAGAGTTAGATTTTTTGAGAAGCTTGCTTTAGATGACAGTGCTTATTCTTTTTTAATTTTTGAAATTAGAACTAAAAATCTAATAGGTGAAATAAATATCAACAACGTTCAAAGAAGTGTTGTGCAATCATGTTCAATCGGGTATTGGATTTGTGAAGAAAAAATGGGTCAAGGTTTAATGAGTGAGGCAATAAATTTAATTAAGAAGTTTGTATTTGATGAATTAGACCTGCATCGGTTAGAAGCTGCATGTTTACCAGTCAATAAGCGATCTTTAAAAACATTGAAAAGCAATGGCTTTGCCATTGAAGGACTCGTAAGAAAGTATTTAAAGATAAATGGCAATTGGGAGGATCACCTCCTTTTGTCTTGTATTAAAGATGAAAATTTATAGTATGCGCCTATGGTTGACCTGATAAGAAGCAAAATTCCAGACATTAAACTTGTAAAAATGGATATCGAAAAAGGCCCACAGCCTCTTTCTATTTTAGACTATTGTATGAACAAGAAAGTAGTAATGTTTGGTGTTCCTGGGGCTTTCACACCGACTTGCTCTAGAAATCATCTGCCTGGTTTCATAGAAAAAGCTGATGATATGAAAGCTAAGGGAATAGATGAAGTTATTTGCTTTGCTACAAATGATATATTCACATTGTCTGCTTGGGAAGAAATGTCAGGCTCCATTGGAAAAATTTTATTTTTATCAGACAGTAAGGCAAAATTTTCAAAATCTATTGGAACTGACTTTCCTGATAGCTTTGGTACATCAACCAAAACTCAAAGATGCTCAATATTAATTAATGACGGTACGATAGAGAAATTTTTCGTTGAAGACGAAGATGGACAAGTAAGCGTTAGTAGCGCAGATAATATGCTTGAACATATCTAATTTGATAATGCAGAAGTAGCTAATTTATCAGCAATTTCATTTCCAAAGTCACCAGAATGACCCTTAACCCATATCCAGTCAATATTATGTAGTTCAACAAGTTCGTCAAGATCCATCCAAAGATCTTTATTTTTGACATCTTTTTTGTTTGAAGTTTTCCAATTGTTTGTTTTCCATTTTAAAATCCATTCCTGGATACCTTGCATCACGTATTTTGAGTCTGTAAAAAGTTTTATTTTAGAGTTTTTATCAACATGTCGTAGAGCTTGAATAACAGCAAATAATTCCATTCTATTATTGGTTGTACTTTCATCAGATCCATTTAACTCAATTTTTTCTTTACCTTTTTGAATATAAACTCCCCAACCACCTCGTCCAGGATTTCCAGAGCAAGCTCCATCTGTATATATATGCAAGATATCAGAGTCCATATTCACTGGCTTTTCTCACCGACTGATGAAATTTCAACTTAGAAATATACTCATTGGGATCTTTTTTCAAAATTAAATCACTGTCTTCATGAGAATAAAAATCAAGAAGTCTTGTTAGCAAATATCTTAATGCAGATGCTCTTGCTAGTAGAGGTAGAGCTTCAACTTCTTCATTAGAGAATTTTCGTTCTTGATTATAACTTCCTAACAGGTATTTAGCTTTGGTTGGATTAAACTCATTGTTATTTTCCTCAAAACACCAAGCATTGAGACAAATTGCAATTTCGTATGCATAAAAATCATTACACGAAAAATAAAAGTCAATGATACCTGTTAGATTGTTTTCTTCAAAAAAAATATTGTCAGGAAATAAGTCTGCATGAATAATACCCGATGGTAAGTCTTTATTTATTTCTTTTGATAAAAATAAGAATTCACCCTCAACAAATCTCATTGTCTCAATATCTATTTGTTTTTTAAAAGTCTTTAACTTTTCAATAATGTTACCAAGCTTATTAAAACCCAGCTCATTTTCTCTTTTTATGTTTAGTTTTTCAGAGGCATTATGCATTTTAGCAATGGTTAACCCTAAATTTGAACAATGAATAGGTTTTATTTTCTCTAGAGAACTGCCTGTTAAGAATGAAGTAATAACAGCATGCTTTTCTTTAATAACATTTGAGAAATTACCTTGCTTATCCCTAATGACTTCAGGGCATTTGATATCATGGGCATTAAGATGATTCATTAAATCAAAATAAAATGGTAAGTTCTCTTGATTTGTTCTTTCCTCAAAAATAGTCAGAATAAATTTTTTATTATCTGCAGTGAGTAGGTAGTTTGAATTTGAAGTTCCACCTTTGATACCACTAAACCCATTTATATTATCAATATTATATTTACTCAGAAAATGATTGAGTTCTTCAATTGATATTTGTGTATATACAGCCATAAACTATATTTATAGCTCAGAATAAGTTAATTAAGTAATGATTTATGTCTTGAGCTTATTTATCTGGCTTATTGATTGCTCTACTAATTTTTTTGAGCTTTGTTCGTTAATATTCTCAATGATAATCTTTTCAGCAATATTGATAGAATTTGCAACTATCTCTTCATTTACTTTAGAAATCGCTACTTTTTCTGCTCTTGATATTTTCTCGATTGCTTGTTGCTCAGCCCTTTTGATGAATTCTTCTGCTTTAGCTTTAGAGGTTTCTTCATGATTCTTTGCGATTTCTTTTGCCTGATTTATGATATTGTTTGCTTCTTCATCTGCTGACTGAACTTTTCTTTCGTATTCAGCAACGAGTGAATTTGCTTCTTCCTTTAGTTTTCTTGCATTATCTAGTTCAGATTTAATATTTTCAATTTCACCATCAAGAAGCTTAGCTATCATTGAAGGCGCTTTTATAAAAAGTACAACTGCAATAAAAATTAGAAATGCAACAAATACCCAAAAGGAAGGATCAGACAATAAAGATGACATTACTTATAACTTTTCATATTAATTAAGTTTTTTTGATATTTCATCATCAGTAGGAATTGTCTCAACATACTTTGAAACGATAGATTTTATTGTGTCTATTGTAGCTTTTTTTATTTCCTGCTCGGACTGCTGTTTTTGTTGATGAATTTTTTTTTCAGACTTAGTAATCATTGCATTAATCTTGATCTCGTTATCTTTTTTTAATTTATCTAAGTATTCATTCATTGTGGCTTTAGAATTTGAGACAATTTCGTTGGACTCAAGAGATGCTGAGTTCATTTTTTCTTCATAATTTTCTAAAATTTTACTTGCTTCAGAGTTTAGATTTTCAGCATCATTAATATCATTAGAAATTTTATCTTTTCTTTCTTCTATTGTTGTGCCCAACCTTGGAATCACAAATTTCCACATGAATAAATACAAAGCTGTAAAAGTAATTATCAGCCAGAATAATTGTGATGGGAAAGTTGAAATATCCATTTGCGGAAGGCCAGCGGATTTCTGACCTTCAGCAAAAGCCCCAGATAAAGGCAAAACAAAAATAAAACTTTTAAGAAAAAATTTCATTTGTTTTAACCAAAAAGAATTAGGAAAGCTATTACGAGAGCAAATAGTGCAATTGCCTCAACGAGTGCAAATCCTAAAAGTACTTGTCCAAATGCTTGCGGTGCTGCTGATGGGTTTCTAAATATACCTGAAACATATGCTCCAAATACTGTTCCTATGCCAGCTCCAGATCCTGCAACACCAATTGTTGCTAATCCTGCTCCGATAAGTTTTGCTGCTTCTACTTCCATTTTTGTTATCCTTTCTTTGTTTATTAAAATTTAATGATCCGGATGAAGGGCATCATTTAAATAGATACAAGTTAATATAGTAAATATGTATGCTTGAAGAGCTGCTATTAATGTTTCAAGTGCATATAAAACTACAAGAAAAATTAATGGAGCAAAGCCAAGAAAACCTAGCATCACGATAAATCCTGCAAAGATTTTTAATATACTGTGACCTGCAAGCATGTTAGCACACAATCTTACAGATAAACTGATTGGCTTAGATAAATAAGATATGATTTCTATTGGAACAATTAAAGGTGCCAGAAATATTGGAATACCTGATGGATAGAATATTCTAAGATAACCAAGGCCGTTCTTCATGAAACCAATTATGGTTACTGCTAAAAAAATTAGACCAGCAAATGCAAAGGTAACTATAAGATGACTTGTTACAGTGAATGTATAAGGAATAAGGCCTATAAAGTTACAAAAGAAAATAAACATGAACAAAGAAAAAATAAATGGGAAATAAGCTCTTCCTTGATCTCCAACCTGATCACGTAACATGTTGGCAACAAAGTTGTAGGATAGTTCGGATAACATCTGCATTCTGTTTGGTATAATGGACCGTTTTGATAAGCCCAAAATAAAAAGAATCATAGTGGCTGCTATCGCGAAGACCATAAATAGGGATGAATTGGTAAATGAAATATCTATGCCTGCTATTTGCATCTCAGCAATTTTTGAGATTTCAAACTGATGTATTGGATCTATGGGATTATCTGCGGCCATTGAGTTATTTTTTAGTTATTTTGAAGGCTTTTTGCAACCCTAAAAACATTAAGAATTCCTGCTGCACTACCCAAGAGGAAGAAGATTATTATAAACAACGGTCGCGTCTCAAAATAATTGTCTGCCAAGATCCCTATACCAAGGCCAACGGCCATTGCTGCGACAATTTCAACCACTACTTTCATGATTTTTCCTATTGGTTTAGGAGCATTTGGAGCGTCCGGTGTGGATGATTTTTTGGCTGCTTGAATTTTTTCTTGCAGGTTACGAATGTCGTTCTGATCAGATGACATTTAAGCAACAGCCCCAATTTCCTCTGCTTTCTTAAGATCTACGGAGACTATTTGACTAACTCCTCTCTCAGCCATCGTAACACCAAATAGCCTGTCCATTCTAGACATGGTAAGCGCATGGTGTGTTATTATTAAAAATTTAGTGTTGGTCTTATCTGTTATGCTGTCTAACAGGCCACAGAATCTCTCTACGTTAGCATCATCAAGTGGAGCATCGACCTCATCGAGTACGCAAATCGGGGATGGATTAGTTAGAAATACTGCAAAGATTAATGATAGTGCAGTAAGAGCTTGCTCTCCACCTGAAAGAAGAGACATAGATTGCAATTTTTTACCTGGTGGACTTACCATCATTTCTAATCCAGCTTCCAACGGATCATCCGAGTCAATAAGCTCAAGATGAGCCTTGCCTCCATTAAATAATTTTACAAATACATCCTTAAAGTGACCATTTACAGTATCGAAAGCTTTCAATAACCTTGTTCTACCTTCTTTATTTAAATCTTCAATTGAGACTCTCATTTTTTTTATTGCACTTTCGAGATCTTCTTTTTCTTTTGTCATGTTCTCTAATTCATCATCGATTTCTTTTGTTTCTAAATCAGCTCTTAAATTTACCGCACCCATTGTCTCGCGTTGTTGCTTTAATCTGTCTAATCTCATTTCAGTCCTGTCAGCATTGGTTTTCATCGTATCTAGATCCTCTGAAATATTTAAAACGCTTACGATGTCATGTGGTACACAATTAAACTTTTCTTTTGACTCATCTTCTAACTCTTTCAATCTGGATTCTGCTAATTCTTTTGTAGCTTCTGTTCTTCCTTTTGACTCTCTAATATTAGCTAAATCATTTTGTGCTTTTCTAAGTTTGGCCTCGATTTTTTTGAGCTCATTATCCGCTTCAGCAAGCCTATCGGCAGCAAACTGCCTTTCTGTTTCAGCAAACCCTTTCGTTTCAATCAATTGCCCTCTTCGTTGAGCAATTTCTTCAGGCCTATTTGAAATTTTTTTCAATTCTTCTTCAGATTTTGTTTTTCTTGATGCTAATTTTTCTATCTGCTCTTTTGACGATCTAATTGTTTTACTTAATCTTTGATATTCGTAGGTCCAATCACTTTGCTTTTGTTCAACATCTTTTTGTCTGAGTTGTTCTCTCAGTTCCAATGACAAGGTTGCAGCTTTTTTAGCTTCATTGCTAGACCTATCGTAGACATTTCTTGCTTCTTGAGATGCCTGATTAGCGTTTATTACCCTTTCGGTTATCTCTTTTAAGTGGAAGTAGAATTTCTCCTTAAACTTAGTTGTCCAATTATGTGGATCATCATAACCTTCAACCTCTCTAAGAGTTGACTCTCGTGATTTCAAGTTTTCTGAAGTTATGAGTGTAACTTGCCATTCATCTCTTTTAGAATTTTTTATTTGATTGTACTGTTCTATCTCTTGATCGAGATCTAGAATTTTTGCTTCTAATTTTTCTTTTTCTACTTTTAGCTGGTCTATTGTTTCGTTGCTTATTTCATCTGTATTTTGACCATTATCTTCTGTATCCCTTCTAGATTTTAATGCCTCTAGATCTTTGATAGCATCCTCAAGCTGAAATTGCTCTCTTTCATTGTCACTAATTATTTGTTGAATTGAATTTTCGAGGTTTTTCTTTTCATCTTTTATTCTTTCCTCTTCTTGATCTAGAGTATCTCTCTCAAGATTAATTCGATTAAGCTTAGCAGCGGCTTCAATCTCTTTTTCTCTTAGAGGCTTTATCTTCTCATTAGATTTTAGTTGCTCGTTAGTTGCTTGGGTAACCTCTAGAGTAAATTTATGAATTTTTGATTCACTTTTTTTCAAATCCTCATCAGACTTTTCGAAAGATTCCTTTAACGACGTCCATTTTAAAAACAGCACTATGCTCTCTAATTTACTGATTTCAGAGGAAATAGATCTGTAAGTTTCAGCTTGTTCTGCTTGTTTCTTCAGATTGTTTATTTGAGTATTCAGTTGTTTCATCAAGTCTTTAACTCGTTGGAGATTATTTTCAGCACCTTTGAGTTTTAGTTCTGCCTCATGTCTTCTTGAGTGAAGGCCTGAGATCCCAGCCGCTTCTTCCAATACTGACCTTCTGTCTATTGGTTTTGCATTTATTAGAGCCCCAACTCGTCCTTGGCTAATAAGAGAAGGTGAGTGAGCTCCGGTAGAAAGGTCTGCAAAAAGCCTCTGTACGTCTCTTGCTCTAACATCTTTACCATTAATTTTGTAATCAGAACCTCTTTCTACCTCAATTTTTCTTTTTACTTGAATTTCTGTTTGATCATTAAATTCAGATGGCGCCTTTCTATCTTCATTATCTAAATAAATTGTAACTTCAGCATTATTTCTTGATGGTCTATCTGCAGTACCTGAGAAAATCACATCTTCCATTCCCGAGCCCCTCATACTTTTTGCTGATGTTTCTCCCATACACCATCTTAACGATTCAACTACATTAGATTTACCGCATCCATTGGGGCCTACAATCCCAGTAAGACCCTGTTCAATATTTAACTCAGTCGGGTCGACAAAAGATTTAAAGCCTAAGATTTTAATTTTTTTAAATTTCATTAATTAATTTTTTTTTCAATTATCTTTTCAAACTCTGAAAAAGACATATTTCCTGAATAGAGATCTCCATCTATGATAAAAGATGGGGTAGAGGAAACATCATAATCCTCAACAGCATCTATTCTCATTGTCAAAATAAAATCTGTTATTTCTTCATTTTCCATACAGGAATTGAATTCGTCCTCAGAAATGCTGAATAATGTAGAATATGTTCTTAATGCATCTGTGCTATTTTCTAACACTCGGTCACTTTGTTTTGTAACAATCCACTTTTTTTGATCCTGAAATAAAAGTTTTTCCATAGCAAAAAAATCTTTTTCGTCCGTGCAGTGTAGTAGTTTAAAAGCATTTAAATCGATTGCATTCAACGCAAAGGGTCTGACCTCAAATTTAATTATTCCCGTATCAATATATTTCTCTTTAATTTCTGGAAAAATATTATTGCTGAAATCTGCACAGTGACTACAAGTTAAAGAACGGTACTCAACAACCGTCAATGGAGCAGCATCATCTCCAAGCTGCATCCCTGTTAATGTGCTACTTATTGCTAGCGATTGATAAGACACCAAGAGTGACACAAGAAAGATAGAGAATTTATGAATACTTTTCATTTTAATAAAAATAGCCCACATTTTGTATACAATGATTGAGACAATACACAACATATTGAATATACTCAATTTTTATCAATTTTAATAGGTTTTATTGTACAATTCTAAGTACAAAAAGAATTTGTCAAAATTTCGTCTTAGATATTTTTGAAGCAATTTTTTCAAAGTTTTTTTTTAGTTCTGGAAAATCTGATAGCTCTTCGTATGTCTTATTTTTCTCTTTAATTTCACTATCTAATTCGTTGAAATTAATATCTTTTCTAGATTTTTTATTTTTTAAATTGATTTGAATTATTTCAAT
This sequence comes from uncultured Pelagibacteraceae bacterium, assembly GCA_902584215.1. Classification (GTDB taxonomy): domain Bacteria; phylum Pseudomonadota; class Alphaproteobacteria; order Pelagibacterales; family AG-422-B15; genus CACNXQ01. The sequence continues at coordinate 5,781 of CACHYW010000020.1, read as the reverse complement.
CTTCTCAACCGCATTGTAGCCAAAAAATAAATTTATTTTATCTACAATTTTTTTATGCTCATGTTCAAAAGCAAAAGATATGCTTCTATCGACTTTAACCAAAAGCTTGCCTTTTCCTTTAGGGCTTGAGTTCGCTGTTTTGATTTTAGTTGGGTAGGACAATTTATTAAAACTTGTGCCAACAATTTTCTCCCAATTTGAAAGTAGTTCTAGTTCAAAAAATCCTCTATTTTTTAATAATTTCTTTACGTCATTTGGTAGAAGATTTGATAGAATTTGAGGTCCATTAAGTTTTTTATAAGACATATTTGAAATTAGCATGAAAACTCACAATAAAGATAAATATTTTTCAGAAAATTTGATCTTATGGTTTAAAAAAAACAAAAGAAATTTGCCTTGGCGAAAATCTGTAGCACATAAAGACTATCCATATAGGGTACTCGTGAGTGAGTTCATGTTGCAGCAAACTACTGTTTCTACAGTCATACCTTATTTTAATAAGTTTCTTAAGATCTGGCCGAATATAAAAACTTTGTCCAGAGCAAATATTGATGATGTATTAATTCAATGGCAAGGATTGGGGTACTATTCAAGAGCAAGAAATTTGCTTAAGACTGCAGAAATAATCATGCTTAAACATAAGGGCGATATTCCTAGAAGTGAAAATGAACTTAAAAGTTTACCTGGTATTGGAGAATATGCTTCTGCAGCGATCAGATCAATAGCATTTAACCAGAAAGCGTCAGCAGTAGACGGGAATGTAAAAAGAGTAATAGCAAGATTTTATGGCCTATCGGGAACCCTTGATGAAAATAAAAAAAGAATTGATGAAATTGCTAATAGGATTTGTCCCAACAAAAATAATAGAGATTATACACAAGCAATTATGGAAATAGGTGCATTAGTGTGTAAGGTAAAAAAAATTAATTGTGACGTTTGCTGTATATCCCAAAAATGTACTGCATATAATAAGAAGCTAGTTCATTCTATTCCTGAACCTAAGGTTAAAGTTAAAAAGAAAAAACTGAACTGTATTTCATTTATATCAATTTTTAATGACAGATTTGTGTTATTGAAAAAAAGATCAAGTGAGGGAATTCTATCTAATCAATGGGAGTTGCCAGCGACAGCATGGGAAGCAAAATCTATTAAGTTTTCAAGAAAAGAAACTCCATTTCCAAATGCACATTGGGAAAAGACAGCCATAAATTTTAAACATTCTTTTAGCCATATGGATATTCAAAACGTTGCTTACTACGCTAGGAATAATAATAAGTACTTATCAAGCAACTCTTCTAATTTAAAGTGGGTTAATATTGATAAATTGAGTGATTATGCTGTAACAACAATGAGCAAGAAAACATTGAAAAAGCTTAATTTAATTCCGATCTAAGTTTTTGCCTTAGAATATCGATTGGTTTTAATTCACCTTCAACATCAAAATGCCAGAAAGTCCATCCGTTACATGCTGATGCTGATTGAACTTCAGCGCCAATTTGATGAATAGAGCCTGAGTTGTTAGAGCTAATAACAGAACCATCGGCTCTAACTTTAGCTTTAAATTTTCTCTTGTTATCATATAGCACGGTACCTGGCTCAATTAATTTTCTTTCTATTAACCACCCAAAAGGTATTCTAGGCTCTGCCTTCCTTGACTGACTTATATTTAATGATTCAATTTCATACGAATTAATTTTACCTATGCGTTTTTTTGCTGAACTTACATAGTACTTATCCTTTTCAATACCAATATATTTTCTTGATAATCTTTTTGCTACGGCTCCTGTAGTTCCTGTTCCAAAGAAAGGATCCAATATAACTTCACCCTTATTTGTTGAAGAAATTATAATGCGGTGCAAAAGTCCCTCTGGTTTTTGTGTAGGATGCAGCTTTTTACCTTCACCATTTTTTAGTCTTTCATGACCACTACATATCGGAAGATACCAATCTGAGCGCATTTGCATATTTTCATTGAGTGACTTCATAGCATCGTAATTAAATGTATATTTTTTAGAATTTTTATCTTTACTCGCCCAAATAAGAGTTTCATGAGCATTAGTGAAACGCTTACCTCTAAAATTAGGCATTGGATTTGCTTTTTGCCATATAATATCATTGAGTATCCAATAACCTAAGTTCTGCATGATATAACCAATCCTAAAAATATTATGATAGGAGCCAATAACCCAAATTGTACCCGTTGGCTTTAATACACGTTGTGCTTCTTTAAGCCATGCATGAGAAAACTTATCATATTCTTCAAAGCTCTCAAATTGATCCCATTCATCGTCTACGGCATCAACTTTTGAATTGTTTGGTCTGTATAGATTTTGATCAAGTTGTAAGTTATATGGAGGATCTGCAAATACTAAATCAACACTATTGTCAGGAAGATTCTTTAGCTCTTCAATTGTCTCACCACAGATAATGTTGTCAGAAATTATCGAAGTATTTTCATGGAGCGGTTTCATAGCGGGTAATATGATTCAAAATAGAATCCAGGTCAATAGTATTTAGAATCAATAACTTAAATAATCTTCTTAATTCAATATATTGTGTACAGGTTTAAAAGATTTCCGATGTATTGGGGTTATTCCATAGTTTTTTAGAGCTGAAAGGTGCTCTTTTGTTCCATAACCTGAATTGCTTTGAAAGCCATATTCTGGAAATTGTTTTGAATATTTAAGCATAATTTCATCTCTATAAACTTTGGCAAGAATGGATGCTGCGGCAATCGACACAGACTTACTATCTCCTTTAATAATACTAATGGTGTTGTTCTTTATATCTGGTTTGAAATTGCCATCGATAAGTGTTGTTTTCGGAACGATTGATAGTCTGTCACTTGCTCTTTTCATTGCTAATAATGAAGCTTGTAAGATATTGATCTCATCTATTTCTATCTCCGATGCGGCTCCATAGGCATATATACTATTCTCTTTTATCTTTTCCGCTATCAATATTCTCTTAGCTTTTGAAATTTTTTTAGAGTCATTAATTCCTTCTGGAATTTTTTTTCTATCAAGTATTACGGCTGCTGCAATTACTGGACCAGCAAGTGGACCCCTACCAACTTCATCAATACCAGCAATGGGCAAGGAAAAATTATTTTCAAAAGCAATTAATTTATGAGTGTCAAATTTCAATTTATATTTTTACTTTTTTCTTTAAACTTTTTAAATCTTCCCAAGAAAACTTTTTTTGAGCTGGCTGTCTTAACAAGAAAGCTGGGTGGAATGTAGGTAGTATCGGATACTTTTTTTTATTAATTTCTATATCTAACCACTTTCCTCTAATCTTCGTAATTCCTTCATTATTTTTAATTAATGCATAAGTAGCAGTGCTTCCTAATAATAAAATTGCTTTTGGATTTATTATCTCAATATGCTTTTTTATCATTGGCAAACATATTTCAATCTCTTCGTCTGTTGGCCTTCTGTTATTTGGCGGTCTCCACGGAACAATATTTGCAATGTAAACTTTATCTCGATTTAGCTCGATGGCTTCTAACATCTTATCCAACAGCTTGCCACTTCTTCCAACAAAGGGTTTCCCTTGAATATCCTCATCATGGCCCGGAGCCTCACCTATTAGCATGATTTTTGCACGTGGGTTTCCATCGGAAAAGACCATATTTGTTGCACTTTTATGAAGTTCACAACCTTTAAAATTTGACATGAATTTTTTTAATGATTCTAGACTATTAATATTCAGAATATCTTTTTCGATTTTATGCTGAGGAAAGTCCTTTTCTTCTTTTGCCTTAGGCTTACTAGATGGCTCTATTTTTTCTTTTCCATACCTGTTTTTTGCCATATTTCCAATATTTTCATCAACTCCGCTTAATTTATATTGATTCAGTAGTTTTATTGTATTTTGGATATCTAACTTCGTCATAAACAAATTGAATTATAATGCTTATAAACTAAATATATAGTTAATAATGGAGACTGATACTCAAAGAGAAGCAATGGAGTACGACGTAGTAATCGTCGGAGCTGGACCCTCCGGTTTGGCAACTGCCATTAAATTGAAGCAAATTAATGCTGACGCAAACGTATGTATAGTTGAGAAGGCCTCAGAGGTCGGAGCCCACATTTTGAGTGGAAACGTATTTGAAACAAAAGCACTAGATGAATTATTACCTGACTGGCAGTCTATGGAGGGTTGCCCTTTAAAAACTAAAGTATCAAAAGAGAAATTTTTAGTCCTATCCGAAAAAAGTTATTTCTCTGTCCCATCATTTTTATTGCCCCCAGTGCAACATAACAAACGCAATTATATAACTAGCCTTGCTAACTTATGTAGATGGCTTGGGCAGGTAGCTGAAGGCATGGGAGTTGAGATATATCCTGGATTTGCTGCATCTGAAATTCTTTACGATGAGCAAGGGAAAGTAAGAGGAGTTGCGACAAATGACATGGGTCTTGATATAAACAATGAAAAAAAAGACTCGTATGAACAAGGTATAGAACTGCATGCTAAAGTTACTGTATTTGCAGAAGGATGCAGAGGCCATTTAGGCAAACAATTAATTAGTAAATATAATTTATCAGAGAACTCTGATCCTCAACAATATGGAATTGGTTTAAAAGAAATTTGGGAAGTACCCGAAGAGAATCATGATGAAGGATTGGTTTTGCATTCTGTTGGATGGCCTTTAGAGAATGATACGTATGGTGGGAGTTTTGTTTACCATGCAGAAAATAAACAAATTTATTTAGGATATGTTATTGGCTTAGATTATTCCAACCCATATCTCTCACCCTTTGAAGAATTTCAAAGATTCAAAACACATCCAGCAATTAAAAAAATGTTATCTGGCGGCAAAAGAATTTCATATGGAGCAAGAGCATTAATTGAAGGCGGACTTCAGAGCTTACCAAAAATGTACATGCCAGGTGCGTTACTGATAGGATGTGATGCCGGCACATTGAACATGCCTAAGATTAAAGGATCCCATACTGCTATGAAAAGTGGAATTCTAGCCGCAGAAGCTATCGATGAATTTATTTCCGAAAGAGTGTCTGATTTAGCAGTTTATGAGGAAAAATTTAATAGTAGCTGGCTTTATAAAGAACTTCATGCAGCACGAAACGTGAAGCCTTTCTTTAGTAGATTTGGAACAATGTTAGGCATCATATTAGCAGGAATTGATCAATGGTTGTTTTGGGGAAAAATGCCATTCACTTTATCCCACAAGCACGCTGACCATGAAACACTTATAAGAGCTAAAGACGCAAAAAAAATTGAATATCCTAAGCCTGACGGGGTACTAACCTTTGATAGGTCAAGTTCGGTTTATTTGACGGGCACATATCATACAGAAAATCAACCTGTTCACCTTCAACTAAAAGATAGTGAATTGCCAATAAGTTACACACTGAACGAATACGACGAGCCTTCACAAAGATATTGTCCTGTAGGAGTTTACGAAGTCCATCAAGATAATGGAAGTGATACTCCTAGATTTGTGATCAATAGTCAAAATTGCATTCACTGCAAAACGTGTGACATCAAAGAGCCGTCGCAAAATATTAATTGGGTGACACCTGAAGGTGGGGGTGGACCAAAGTATGCAAATATGTAAAATTAAAAAAATGAGTATTACAAGACTACTCTTTTTAATTTTAATATTTACTCTATTTTTCAGCTCAGCGAATGCTGTTAAAACAAATTTACCAAAAATAGGTGACTATTTAGTTGCTAATATTTCAAGTAATACGAATGATTATAAAATAACCAAAAGATATTATCAAAAATTACACCGATCAAATCCAA